>NZ_QUIM01000005.1:390-203700 GCF_003480245.1 Blautia sp. AM42-2 | reverse complement strand
TACTCACCCGTCCGCCGCTCAGTCAGTTAAGAATCAATCCGAAGAAATCAACTTAACTGCTTCGCTCGACTTGCATGTGTTAAGCACGCCGCCAGCGTTCATCCTGAGCCAGGATCAAACTCTCTGATAAAATGTTTGTTCCAAGTTCAAAATCAACATACTAGCTAATTTATCCCTTTTACTGTTTTAAAGGATCTTTCGATCGTTTTGAATTACTTATTCAGAACTTTCGAGGATGTGTTTCACTGTTTAATTATCAAGGATCTTTGCCGTTCCGACTCGGATCAGCTCATTTATTTTATCATAGAGCTTTTCGTTTGTCAAGAACTTTTTTAATCTTTTTTTCGAAGCTCTTTCGAACTTCTTTGCTGTTCTTTCGATCAGCAACTCGTTTATTTTATCAAACTCATTTGCTTTTGTCAAGAACTTTTTTCAAGTTTTTTGAAGCAGTTTTTGCAACCCGCGGCAGCCACCCGGCTCCGAACTAGGTTTTTCTGTTTCAAAGAAACTTATTCGCATCAGCTCTCGCTGACAGCTTAGTTATAATAACACCGCCCAAAGCAAAAGTCAACACCTTTTTTCGAATTTTCTTATTTTTAGAAAAATATAGTTAATTCTGCATATTTCGTATTTTATCTGACTATTTACAATCTATCCGAAACCATCCAAAAGAAAAGGCGCCTTCCGGCGCCCTTTCCCTTTCAACTCTTATTTCTCACGTTTACGATAAACAACTGCTCCGACCACTGCTGCTGCAGAAACGCCGAGCAGGATCACCCACAGCATCACCTGTGTGCGGTCTCCCGTGTCCGGACTCTTTGTTGCTTTCTTCAGATAGAATACGGTATCCGCCTGGCCCTTGCTTGAAACGATCGAAATCGTATGCTTGCCTTCTGCCAGACTCTTTGTATACTCGGCCTTCAGCGTAACCTGCGTATTCTCTTTTCCAGCCGTCACATAATTCTTCGCATCAATCTCTTTCTGGTCGATGAGAACCTTTTTGAGATCCTTTGCTTCAAAATCTGCGGTGAAGGAAAGCTCCTTGCCCTGCATACCTGACTGATTGACTCCTTTGGTAATCTTCGGAAGATTCTGCGCAGTCATCGGTTTCTGTTTCAGGCCGGCAATCGCTTTTTCCAGCGCTGCCGCATAACCATCCACCGTCTTCTGCTCCGTGATATTCTTTCCGCGTACAATCGCTGCTTTTGCATCATTGACTGCTTTTACGCTCTCGTCCGTGTATTTCTTCAGATCGTTTGGAATCTTCTTCACTGCGGCATCTACTTTGCTGTAGTCCGCATCTTTATACATAAGGCCGGCAATCGCTGCCTCGATCTTTTTTGCGTAACCGTCTACGCTCTCCTGCTCTGTAACCGGCCGCTCGGTTACGACGCTGTTCTTTGCATCTTCCAGTGCTTTTACAGACGCATCGGTATACAGACTGAGGTCCGCCGGAATCTTTTTGATGGCTTCCTCTACTTTGGAATAATCTGCTTTCCGAACCTGCAGTCCTGCCAGTGCATTTTCAATTGCTGCTGCCCAGCCGTCTACTTCTGCCTGATCCAGAATGGTTTTTCCGCTTTCTACGCTGTTGATCGCTGTCTGAAGCGGCTGAATGCTTTCTTCCGTATAAATACTCAGATCATTCGAAACTTTGGCAAGAGCCGCGTCTACGGCGCTGTAGTCCGCCGGTTTCAGGGTCAGTCCGTCAAGAGCTGCTTTCAGGTTTTCTGCAAACTGATCGACTTCCTCCTGTCTGCTGTCATCCAGATCCCATACAATGGCTTCTTTTGCCGCATTCAGTGCTTTTACACTCTTTTCGGTATAAATGGATAAGTCTTTCGGAATCTCTCCCAGGAGTTCTTCCACTCCCTGATAATCTGCCGGAACAGGTTTGCGTACCAGTGCTGCAATTGCATTCTCCAGTGCTTCCGCATAAGCAGCAACTGCCTGCTGCTCTTCTATCGTTTTGGTGCGGTCGATGGATGCGATGACTGCATTCAGTGCTTCCACGCTCTCTTCCGTATAGATAGAAAGATCTCCCGGAACTTTGGCAAGTACTGCATCAACTTCTGTGTAATCTGCGCCAAGAAGCGTCAGTGCGTTTACTGCTGTCTGAATGGCTGCCGCATAACCATTTACAGTTTCCTGTTCAGCTGATGGCAGGTTCTCTTTTACCGCATCTTTTGCTTTCTGAACAGCTGCCGCGCTTTCTTCTGTATACCGGCCCATGTCCTCCGGTATCAGCGCCAGCGCTTCTGTTACTTTGGTGTAATCTGCGGCTTTTACAATCACAGTGAATTCCTGTGTGAAGTCAACGCCGGTTTTCTTTCCGTCTTTGATTGTCGCCAGAAGTTTTACGGTTCCGGCATTCGTTACTTTCAGGTTTGTGCCGTCTAAAACAGCACCTGTCATTCCGGCATCCGTGATTTCCCATGTGATCTGTTTCTGATCTGCATTTTCTGGAACTGCTTTGCCCGTCAGTGCGGTGGTTCCCGGGATTTCTTTCGGTATGCCCTGGATTTCTGTTACAGCTGCGTACTCATAGGTTCTTATCTGGATTTCAATGGCATCTTTTGTTTCCGTTTCTGCGATCTTTGTTACAATCCAGCTTCCGTTCCAGCTGTCTGCCTTTTTAAGCAGATAATCTGCCGGAGCCTTTTTGGCCTTTTCCGTAAGATCCTTCAGATTCCAGGAAGCCGCCGCTGCGATCACAGCCTCTTTTTCTGTTTTTATTCTTTCTTTGTCATCTTTCTGATCTTTCTCTTCATCCGGATTTGTTTTTTCTGAAAGTATTCGGATTTCTCTGTTCTCTGCATCATTTTTAATCTCCGTATCTTTGCCGAGAATGTCGCCTGCTTTCAGCGAAAGCTCTCCGAATTTCCACGTTTTGGCTTCCTCTTTTGCGAATGCCATAGTTGGGAACATCGTCACGATCAGAAGCATGGACAGTACAAACGAAAGCATTTTTTTCGTTTTCTTCATAACACAAATCCTCCTTTCCTTTTGATTGTTTTGCAGCCGCCAGGGGCCGCAGTTTCTCTTGTTACTTTCATTATACGTGTGTCAGAAAAAGAGTCAACGGGCCGTAAAAATTCGTAAGAATTCTTGTGCATTTCCGCTAAAATACTTTCAACGTTTTTTCACAATATTTCCATGAATTTTTACGGCCCGTCAGATTTTCTTAAGATATTCCTTTATTTGTGATGAAGCACATATTTCACATACGCAATTCTACGGCTGTCCGGTGCCCAGGAGTTGACGTTGATACTGCCCTGGCCGCCGAAAAGATCCAGCAGTTTTTTCTTATTCTGTCCGTCATAATCCATCATTCCAAGCGATACATGCATGTTCGGCAGATGCTCATTCGGTTCCAGCTCACCTTTAGCGAAGGTCAGGTAAATGACGTGTTTTCCATCCGGCGAAACGTGGCCGAACCAGTTGTTGGCATCGGAATCGGTCATCCGGGTGAGACCGCTGCCGTCACGGTTCATCCGCCATACCTGCATCAGACCGCTTCTGGTGCTGTTGAACCAGATGTGCTTTCCGTCCGGTGAATACTCCGGACCGTCGTTGTAGCCTTTGCCGTCCGTCAAGCAGGTTTCCTCGCCGCCGTCTGATGGAATCGTACAGATCTCAATGCGCATGGTCTCCTCCTCCGGCTTTTTGCGGAAGGCACAGTACGCAAGCTCTTTTCCGTCCGGCGACCAGCCGTGCAGATAGCTGAGACCCGGTCCGGTGAGGTCTTTTGGTTCACCGCCTGTCATCGGGAGCACGTAGATGTGGGATTCATACGTTCCATCTGTGAGTTCCGGCGGCATGCAGCTTACCGCCAGCAGCTGGTTGTCCGGTGACGGAACGTGATCATTGTTGCACTGCACGCAGAAACCGGTATCAACCTGCTCCACATGGTCTTTGTCGATCTCATAGCGGTAGATTTTTCCATCCGCATTATAAAGCAGGGTGTTTCCATCGTTCAGCCAGTTCGGTGCCTCGATGATTCCCTGAAACTCATGCAGCACGGTTTCTTCTCCGGTCTCCACATCCATCGTGCAGAGAATGCTGTCGGTGTTGTCTCTGTCCCCTGTCCATCCGGAGAGCATTTTTCCGGCGCGGCAGGTATCCTCCAGTGTTGCCGCATCCATATCCACAATCTGCAGTGCACCGTTTGCGCGGGCGAACTGGAAGCAGGCTTTCAGATCAACCATGCCTTTTCCAAGCGGCGCTTCCTGGCCGGTGATTTTCATATCTTTATAATGAACGGCTTTGACTCGGTCCGCATGCGCCCAGAGGAACTCTTCCGGGTCGACGCCGCCGCAGTACATCCAGCCGGCATCTACTTCTGCTCCGACTTTTTCACCGCAGGCTTCCAGGAGATATTCGTACGCTGTTTTTCCATTCACGCGGATACAGATATCTTCTTTTTCGTTGTGGATCAGAAGACCTGCTCCGGCTTTTTCCAGTTCTTCTGCCAGTTCGCGGTATCTTGCAGCGGTTTCGTCCAGAACATCTTTTGTCAGGCGTGCCGGGCTCTTTACGACAAACCAGGAAATGTGGTATTTCTGCGCCAGTTCTGTAAGAATGGCAAGTTCTCTTTCATAGTGGTATTCATCCAGGAAAATGTGGACCGCATGAACCTCAATGTGGTATTTTGCAAGCAGCGGCATTGCCTGCTCCAGATCCTCCGGGATCCAGAAACCGTAGTCCCTGGCATCAACACGGAATCCGAGACACGGCTCGATCTGGCGGTAGCCTGCCTCATAGATTTTCTTTAAAAATCCTTCGGGATCCTGTTTCCATTCTTTGGATACCCCATACATCTGTACACCAAAATACATATTTGTTTCCTCCTTCTCCAGATCCGCTGTTTCCCCATTTTCAGCGAATTTTCTTTTCCTCCATTTTACCACATTTCTTCTATTATAGATATGATTTTTCCTGTCAGTTATAAGAAACACGCTTTGCGTAAAAAAGGCGCCCCGTATGTGTTTTTTCCACATACGGAACGCCTTTTTCCGCCATTTTTTTCAGGGCTTGGTTATTCTTATACAAACTGGTTCGTTTTCTCATCGTACTCATAGTCGATGAGCGCCAGTTTTTCCCGCAGATCGGATTCCTCTGTCTGCATGGCCGCGCAGAATTCTGCGAGCGACGGGTAAAAATCTCTTAGCTGCGTATTGACATAGCTCAGCAGCATTACGGGATCTTTCGGCATCATTCGTCTACTACCTCCACACCTGGTTTGATCATTGCCTTCAGGCCGCCGTTTTCCACATCCAAAAGGATCGTATCGCCCTCGCTGACCTGACCGCCAAGGATCAGTTTTGCGGTGCTGGTTTCTACCTCTTTCTGTACGAAACGTTTCAATGGACGGGCGCCGTAAACAGGGTCGTAGCCGCCCTCGATGACAAACTGTTTTGCAGCCGGGCTCAGTTCGACGGTAAGCTCCTGGTCTGCCAGACGTTTGTTCAGTCCTTTCAGCAACAGATCTACGATATGACCAATGTTGTCTTTTGTCAATGGTTTGAACATAATTGTTTCATCCAGACGGTTCAGGAACTCCGGACGGAAGTGTGCACGCAGATCCTGCATGACCAGGTTTCTCGCCTCTTCGGAGATGCTGCCGTCGTCCTGAATGCCGTCCAGCAGATACTGGGAGCCGATATTGGAGGTCATGATCAGGATCGTATTTTTAAAGTCTACGGTACGGCCCTGGGAGTCGGTGATACGGCCGTCATCGAGTACCTGCAGCAGAACGTTGAAGACGTCCGGATGCGCTTTCTCGATCTCATCGAACAGAACAACAGAATATGGTTTTCTGCGCACTGCCTCGGTCAGCTGGCCGCCCTCCTCGTAGCCTACATATCCCGGAGGCGCTCCGATCAGACGGGAGACGGAGTATTTCTCCATGTATTCACTCATATCGATTCGAACCATGTTGTTCTCATCATCAAACAGCTTTTCTGCCAACGTTTTCGCAAGCTCTGTTTTACCGACACCGGTAGGTCCAAGGAACAGGAACGAACCGATCGGTTTTGTCGGATCCTTGATTCCGGCTTTGGAACGGATGATCGCATCCGAAACCTTGGTGACTGCCTCATTCTGGCCGATAACTCTCGTGTGAAGTTCATCTTCCAGGCCGAGGATCTTAGTTCTCTCGCCTTCGGTCAGTTTTGCAACCGGGATTCCGGTCCAGCGGGAGACAATTCTGGCAATCTCTTCATCCGTTACACTCTCGTGTACCAGGGAGAGATCTTCATTTTTAACTTTTTTCTCTTCTGCTTCCAGCATCTGCTGTAATTTCGGGAGTTCACCGTACTGCAGTTCAGCGGCGCGGTTCAGATCGTAATCATTCTTTGCTTTCTGGATCTGGCGGTTCATGTCCTCGATCTGCTCACGCAGTTTGGACAGTTTCTCAACGGAACTCTTTTCATTTTCCCATTGTGCCTTTGCAGAATTGAAGGTATCCTTTAACTCAGCCAGCTCTTTCTGCAGTGTTTCCAGACGCTCGCGGCTCAGATTGTCGGTCTCTTTTTTCAGTGCGGCTTCCTCGATCTGCATCTGCAGAATCTTACGGCGCTGCTCATCCAGCTCGGCCGGCATGGAATCCAGCTCTGTTTTGATCAGAGCGCATGCCTCGTCGACCAGGTCGATTGCTTTATCCGGCAGGAAACGGTCGCTGATGTAACGGTTCGAAAGGGTTGCGGCTGCAACGAGGGCACCGTCAGTGATTTTTACGCCGTGGTAAACTTCGTAACGCTCTTTTAAGCCACGCAGGATGGAAATCGTATCCTCTACGGTCGGCTCATCAACCTGAACCGGCTGGAAACGGCGCTCCAGGGCGGCATCTTTTTCGATGTACTGGCGGTACTCATCCAGCGTTGTGGCACCGATGCAGTGCAGTTCGCCTCGTGCCAACATAGGTTTCAGCATGTTTCCGGCATCCATCGCGCCGTCGGTCTTTCCGGCGCCGACGATCAGGTGCAGCTCATCGATGAACAGAATGATTTTTCCGTCGCTCTTTCTGACTTCCTCCAGAACGGCTTTCAGACGCTCCTCGAATTCGCCGCGGTATTTTGCTCCGGCTACCAGGGCTCCCATATCGAGGGAGAAAATGGTTTTATCTTTCAGGCTCTCCGGTACATCGCCGTTGGCGATTCGCTGGGCCAGGCCTTCTACGACTGCGGTTTTACCAACACCAGGCTCACCGATCAGAACCGGATTGTTTTTTGTCTTACGGGACAGGATACGGACAACGTTCCGAATTTCGGTATCACGGCCGATAACCGGGTCCATTTTCTGGTTTCTGGCTTTTTCTACGATATCCTGGCCATATTTTTCCAGGGTGTCATATGTTGCCTCCGGGTTGTCGGTGGTAACTCTCTGGTTTCCGCGCACGGTGCTTAATGCCTGCAGGAAACGTTCTCTTGTGATGCCGTACTCCTGAAACAGTTTTTTCATGGACGGGCTTGGGTTTTTCAGCATTGCCAGGAAGAGGTGTTCTACGGAAACATACTCGTCTCCCATGGCTTTCGCCTCATCCTCAGCATTTATCAATGCTTTATTCAGATACTGACCGATATACGGCTGACCGCCGGATACTTTGACGCGGTCATTCAGCGCCGTCTCGACACGGTTTAGAAAATGATCTTTGTTGATTTCCATCTTTTCGATCATTTTCAGAATCAGGCTGTCGTCCTGATGCAGGAGGTTATACAACAGATGCTCCTGCTCTATTTCCTGGTTGCCGAAATCGTATGCGGTCTTTTCCAGGTCCTGTACAGCCTGCAGCGATTTTTGTGTGAATTTACTGATATTCATAATCGGCTTCCTCCTTATCTATTTGGGTGCTAACATTCGCTCCGAACAAAAAGAGCGTTGATGTGAATTTTCTTTTCTTTCTTTGTTCTAGTCGTACTATAACACTAGTTGTTAGCACTGTCAAGAGGAGAGTGCTAATTTTTTTATTTTTCTCGGACCACGCTTTGTGTTGGGTTCCGTCAAAAAGAAATTATTTATTGCCATACACAGCAATAAAATGAATCAGTGCTTCCGTTTCCGAACTGGCATACTTTTTTGCAGAGGCTTCCAGTGGCTGCGAATGATATGCTTCAAAGGATTCGCCCTCTTTATCTCCAGATACGTAATGATCTATATTGATCTTCCACTTCCTCATTTCATCAAAATAAACCGTATTTGCAATTTCCGAACTCCAGTCCATATGCTCGATCAGATAATGTTCCATTCCATGATAACATTCTTCACAAATCGTTGTAAAAAATTCTTCTGCCGTCTGTGAGCTTAAATACCCTGGATCGTACCAGATTTCTTTCTGTTCGTTTGCGTTTGTATACAGCGCAATGCAATTCAATGACTCTATCTCTTTCATCTGCAGCGGAATTTCGGGAATTCCAAGCCGTTTTGTTTCAATCTGAATCATCCTCTGTGCATCACTTGTTCTTTCTTTCAGCGTTTTCTGACTCCACTCGCTCTCTTTTAAGCTCAGCAGAAATTCTTTATTTTCCCCAAAAATGGTCTCCTGATTCTGAACAAGGTTATAGTTCTTTTCTCGTTCGTAAAGTTCTGCCGCTTCGGACGGAGATTCAAACTTCTGATATATCATCATACACGTCGGCACCATACACACGCATACCGAAACAAACAGAAATGTATTTATGTCACTTCTTTTTAATCTCCAGGATTTTTTCGGAGAGTATTTTCCTTTTTTTCTATGCAAATCTCTTAGAACCGTAATAAGAAACATCCCATCCAGCGCAGCAAGAAACAACACAATTTTCAGTGAATACTGAGCAAACAAAAACAGCATCAGTATATTCGGCAGAAACGCATGGAACAAAATCTCATTTCCAGTTCCATCTGCACAATAGCTTCGAATGGGTGATGCCAGCCACAAAATCAGGCACAGCGCATAGGCAAAAAGCATTGTCCCCGCCGAAACATGAACTGACAGTTCTGTAATATGTACTTCAACCTGTTTTACATACATCACATACAAGATGCCTATCGGATACAAAACAGAACATTTGCTCAGCCAGTATGCCGCTGATTTTCTTTCCCGTTGTCTTTTCCGCTCCTCCATATCAGATCCCCCCTGATTTTTCTTCTGTTTTATTCAGAATACTTGTATGTTTATTTTAGCGTAATTTTTCGTTTTTGCCTATCCTGCATTTTAAGTCAAACCTTCCTGTAAACACAAAAATTGCGAAGCCCTTTTCTTTGCAGGACTCCGCAATTTCTTTTTACTCTATGATGCATAACAGGCAGCATATTTCATTTCGTATCAAACCTCGTCGCAATCATATGCACCACATACGGCACGAGAATGACCGGGATTGCAAGGTAGGCGAGAATGCTGTACGCTTTCTGGATCAGCGTCAGCAGGCCGAGCTGGGCGATGAGGAAGTCTGCGATGCAGCAAGCGAGGACGGCGAGGATCTGGGTGCGTCTGATTTTGCCTGCGGTTCTTCGAAGGACTTGGCATGCTGGACGAAGACTGCGACATTGGCAAGCTGGAAGGTTCCGTAGAGGAATGCGGCGTACAGGGCTTTGCCGAATGGGAGGTCTGCGGTTTTCATGGTGTTTACAGTATCGCCGATCTTTCCGGCTCCGGCGATGATGTTCGGGACGTAGACGATCAGCAGACCGGCAATAATGCAGATGGACAGCACTGACGCTACTTTCCGCACCAGATCCGTTCCGAATACCGAAACGACGAAAATAATTTTCCAGTTTCATAACGATTCTCCCTTCTTCCTAACAAGCAAAAGGGCATACTGACCTTCTGTTGGTCAATACGCCCTTGTATCTCCGATGTGCTTTAGTATATCACAGTTTTAACGCGAATGCACTCAATTTTAAGCAAAACGCAAAAAATCCCGGGATTTTTCTCTCCCGGGATCTGAAAATTCTTACTATGTAATTCTTTTTTAAACCACACGTCTTACCGCAAGAATCGTGGTATACGCTGCGTTGCTGCTGATC
This sequence comes from Blautia sp. AM42-2, assembly GCF_003480245.1. NCBI lineage: Bacteria > Bacillati > Bacillota > Clostridia > Lachnospirales > Lachnospiraceae > Blautia > Blautia sp. AM42-2. The sequence continues at coordinate 193,698 of NZ_QUIM01000005.1, read as the reverse complement.
TTGATACCGTCGCGCTCATTGCTTGCGTGTACGATTGCACCGCCGCCGATGTAGATGGCTACGTGGCCGCTGTAGCAGATAATATCGCCCGGCTGAGCCTCTGCATAAGATACACCGCGTCCTACACCACGCAGTTCACTGGAGGAATGCGGAAGGTCGTATCCGAAGTGTGCGTAAACGCTCATGATAAAACCAGAGCAGTCAGCTCCGTTGGTAAGGCTTGTGCCGCCCCATACGTATGGATTTCCAATAAACTGTGTTGCATAGGATACGATGGCACTTCCGGTTGCGCTTCCGGTGCTGCTGGAGCTGCTGGAATCATCCGAGCTGCTGGTATCGCTGGACGAAGAATCATCGTAAGAGCTTCCTCCGTTAGACGGTGTTGTTGTCGTGGTGGAGCTTCCTGTGCTGGACGGTGTGTTGTCTGCCGTTGTTGTATTATTTGCAGCACTGCTTGCGGCTGCTTCTGCTGCTGCCTGTCTTGCTGCTTCTGCCTGGCGGGCTGCCTCGGCTGCTTCTGCTGCCTGACGGGCCTCTTCGGCTTTTCTTGCTGCCTCTTCGGCTGCAATCTCCTCCTGGATCTGCTGGATCTTTGCGTTCTGCTCTGCCAGTACTGCGTTGTACTGTGCAGCCATGTCGTTCAGGTCTGCGATCTGGTTTTCGTAGTCATCGGAAACGGCTTTTTTCTGCTCAAGCATTGCCTCAAGGGACTGCTGCTGTGCTTCCTGCTCTGCCTCACTAGCTTCGAGATCTGCTTTTTCATCTGCAAGCTGATCGCTGTAGTCTGTTACCTGCTGTACAAGATCCATGTACTCCTGCAGGCACTCTCTGTCGTATTTGTATAACTTCTGGGTGTACTCAGCCTGGTTGAGAATGCTGCTTAAATCTTTTCCCTCCAGAAGAAGTGCTGCCCAGCCGTTGTCTCCGCCGCTCTCATAGAGGAACTGGATTCGTTTTTTCATCAGCTCGTACTGCTCGTCCTCTTCAGCCTGGGACTGTGCCAGTTTTTCCTGTGTTGTTTCAATTTCTGTCTGTTTCTCTGCAATTTCATTTTTCAGATTTTCCACGGATGCCATGGTTACGACAAGCTGTGCGTCCAGGTCATCAATCTCGCCGGTAATCTGATTCTTTTTAGTTTCCAGATCGTCGATTTCTGCTTTTGCGTTGTCAAGCTGTGCGCTGGTCTCGGCCTGTGCTGCCTGCTGCTGCTGTAACTGCTCCTGTTTCGAGGCGCTTACTGTCATTACCTGAGCTGCACTTACGATCACTGCTAAACTTAAGGCAAGAAATTTTTTTCTCATTCTTTCACTCCCAAATTGATTCGTTGTATGTAGGTTTCTTTGTTTCAGGTTTCCCTGTTTCTTAGAAATTCAATTATTCTGTAACAATTTTGAAATATTTTTCCCAATTCTTTTACATAATATCACAATTCACAAATGGATGCAAGGAAAAATATCCCGACTTTTTGTAAACAATTCGTGAACAGTAACGATACATGTTATTTTACCTTCTGTACACTCACACAACTCAATTTGTATTGATCCGGCGAGGAAAGCGCATCGCCGTCGGGGATTGAAAAGTCCTCTGCGGAGAATTTCGCACAGAGTGCCCGGTACTGATCCTCTGTAAAAGACGGCACCGCATCCTGATTCCATTCCAGACTGATTTCCTGATCGGTCACGCCGCGCGTTACAATTTTCCCGCCTTCAAAATCCTTTTGTTTCATTTCTTTTAACGCATTGTAAACTGCAGTTCCATAATCCAGACGTACTTTCAACACGGCATTGGCGTACTCCTCCACGCCGCCGTTTGCGATCAGTGCTCCGTCTGCCGCAGATGCTGCTGCGCCAAGTACATTCTGATACGATGCACCGTCCGAGAAGAGAATCTGTCCGCTCTCACCGTACCAGCTTTTGATTTTTTCCAAATACGACGGTGATACGCTGCTGCTTTTCCGATACGTATAATCCAGCGTGATGCTGTTTTCTCCAAGTCCCAGATCCGCAGCGGCCGCCTCTGCACCGAGTGCATAACCTGTCCCATACTTTGTTCCGTTCTCTTCGTTTTTCTGTCCGATATAGCCCAGGTGCGTGTAGCCGGCCTGTACTGCCGCATAGCCTGCCAGGTAGCCGGCCTCTGATGCATCAATTTCCAGGCTTTCTGTATTTCCGCGGAGACGGCTGCGGCCGCTCTCACTGACCGGTTCTGCCTCCAGCAGCAGAAAACGGACATCCTTCCAGTCGCGCTGTGCATCGTAAACGGCGCGGCTCATGCTCGTTCCGGCACAGACGATAACGGATGCTCCCTTCTGCGCCGCCTCTTTGATGGTGTTTTCATAGTCCTCTGTTGTCCGTCCTGCCGGAACACTTGCTTCATATTTCAGACCGCTCTCGTCTCCATACTGCGCAAGACCGTTCCATGCTGACTGATACACGGCATCGGAAGCTACCTCACTGCCGTCGGTTACCAGCACCAGATCCACTGGTTCCGTCTTTTCTTTTCCGCAGCCGCCCAGCAGCAGCAACGACACTACGCCAAGACAGAGCGCCCATTTCCAGCTCTTTCGCATGTTTACTCCCCTTGTATTTTTATTTTCCAGATTTTTTCTTTTGTATTTCTGATCTGCGTCTTTCACGCACCTTCTAGTATAGACAATTCCAGCGCAAAAAGAAAGAGAGAATACACGAACTACAAAGTTTTTTTGTATTCTCTCTTATTTTTTATAGAAGATATTTTACTGGAACAGATCGTTCAGGATTTCTGCCGGTTTCTTCCTGCGGTAGCCTTCACTGTCACTTAAGATACTGCTGCTCCAGGTGAAATGATTCACACCGGTCAGATAGGACCGGTCAAGAACTTTTACACCATACCGCTCATACGCAACCGGATAATACATTTTCATGTATTCATTTGCCAGCTCAATAGCTTCACTGTTAATGCTTCCTGTCGAAGAAACGGTTCCGCCAAGCTGAATATACGGCGGTGTCGCATGAATGACAACCACGCTGCCGTCCGAGCACTGGCCAATGACAATCCAGACATGACCGCTCTTGCTGACCACATCACCCGGCGTAAATTTCTGGGACGTATCGCCTGTCACGCAGGTTCCCCAGCCTTTTCTTGCAAAGTAGGCCGGCATTCCAGTGGAGGTTGTCGTTGCATACTCTTTCGTCACCTGATGTGCGGTCCATCCGACATAGCCGGAACAGTCAAGACCTTTTCCGTACTCATACAGATGATCGGAATAGTTGTAGGTGGAATTCTGTGTATTGAAGAATTGTTTCCACTGCGCATTGACGCCGTAACTCTCTGCCTCTGCGTCTGTGTGGCCGCCTCCCCAGATATACAGGGTGTTTCCAAGCGGAAGCAGTGCATTTTTCAGAAAGTTCCGTACGGTACGGACACCGATCTGCGCGGACGGTTCAAATCCGTCCGGACTCTGTACCAGCTTGCCGTCCTCATCGAACACATACGTTTTTCCGTCGATCACCTGTTTTCCGGTTATCATGCCGCCCCAGCTTCGGAAATAGTATGTATTTCCGCCAATCGACTGCCAGCCGATTGCCATTTTCGAGTCAGATCCAAGGTAATAGAGGTTATTATCATAGGTAATAAACGCATTCTTGTACATGCCGCCCCAGCTTCTCGGATAATAATAGTTATAATCCCAGTATACCCAGCCGCTTGTCGCCATAACGCCGTTTTTGTCTACATAATAATAGTTTCCGTCGTACTGAAACAGCTCGTCATCTCTTCTGGTTCCATTGGCGTTGATCCAGTAATACGTTCCGTCCAGAAGCAGCCAGCCCGTATGGCTTGTGCCGTCCTCATCGAAATAATATGTTTTTCCGCCGTTCTGCACCCAGCCGGTGGCAAATGTTCCATCTGAATTGGCATAGTATGTTTTACCGCCGATGGTAAATGTCTGATCATGGTACAGACCGCCCCAGCTCTGGAATGCGTATTTTGTTCCGCCGATGGTATGAATTCCGGTGTACATGCCGCCCCAGCTTCGGAAATAGTAGCGGTTTTTGTCGTAGGTGATCCATTCAGACGATGCCATCGTACCGTCTTCTTTCATCCAGTACCAGTTGTTGTCATATTTCACCCAGCCGGTCTGAAGCGACGTATCCTTGTTGATCCAGTAATACGTTCCGTTGGTCAGATACCAGCCCTCTTTTGTAATCTGCTCGCCGTCTTCCAGGAAATAGTATTTCTTTCCATTGATATCGCAGACACCTGTATAGAAGGTTCCGTCATCTTTTGCCCAGTATTTCTTTCCCTGCCAGGTAAAAGATTCGTTACGGTAAACGCCGCCCCAGCTGTGGAAATAATATCTTGTTCCGTCAACCTCTTTCATTCCGGTGTACATCACACCGTCACCGTCGAAATAGTATCGGTTGTTGTCATACGTGATCCATTCAGATGCAGCACGTGTGCCGTCCGCTTTCAGCCAGTACCATTTGCCTTCCAGCTTCAGCCAGCCGGTCTGAACAGAACCATCCTGATTGATCCAGTAAGTCTGATCTCCCAGCTGAACCCAGCCGGTCTGGCTGGCATGATAGATCGATCCGTCATTCTGCGCTATGTAGGTTTTTCCTTTTACGGTAAAGAAGGTGTTTCGATATACACCACCCCAGCTCCGGAAATAATACTCGTTTCCTCCGATGTTCTGGAAACCGTTTTTATAAATGCCGCCCCAGCTCCGGAAGTAATACAGATTGTTGTTGATTTCTTTCCAGCCGGATGCCATCATGACACCATTATCATCAAACCAGTACCAGTTATCATCGTACAGCAGCCAGCCGGTCTGCAGGACGCCGTCTTCTCTTACCCAATAATATGATGTGCCTTTTTTCAGCCAGCCTTTTTGTGTGATCTGCGCTCCCGTAGTATCATCAAATGCGCAGAGATCACCATGTCCATTCATTGTTCTGACTATTCCACGGGCAACGATACCATTTTCCTGTACATAGTACATTTTTCCGCTGATGCTGAGATACACATTTCTCTGAATGCCGCCCCAGCTCTGGAAATAATAAAGGTTTCCATCTACTTCCTGAAAACCATTTTTATAGATTGCTCCGTCTCCCTTGGCATAATAAAGATTATTATCGTATGTGAACCAGCTGTTTTCTGCCATGCGGCCGTTCCGGTCCGAATCCAGCCAGTACCAGTTTCCATTCCGGTAAAGCCATCCTGTTTTCAGCTGTCCGTTCTCATAAAAATACCAGCCGCCGTCGCCTGCCTTAACCCAGCCATTCTGACTGTCCCGCACAGCAGCAACGCTGTCCTGTGAAGCCTGTGTCTGCGTTTCACTCTGCATCCCGCTCTGCTGATCCTCTGTCTCCACAGACTGGTCCATCACCGTGCTGCTCCCCACAGCACTCGCGGAAACAGTCGTCGGATGTACGCTGAGCATCAGCACCATAAAAAGTGTACCGCCCAGAAGACTTCTCAATTTTTTCTTCGATGTCATTGGTAAGTAACTCCCTTACTATATTATATCTGCTTTTCTCTCCATGTTATCATTAGAAATTATATTATCTTTTGTAATATTTTGCAATAAAAACGTAAAAAAAGAGACATTCACGAAGGAATGTCTCTTTTTTCTGTGTTTTATTTCATGCTCTATTCTGTCTTTTCAAGACAATATCCTGTGTTATTAGAACAGTCCTGTAATCTTTCCAGTAGCGTCTACATCGATACGCTCTGCTGCCGGAACTTTCGGCAGACCTGGCATGGTCATGATGTCACCGGTCAGGGCTACGATGAAGCCTGCACCTGCGGAGATTTTCAGGTTACGTACGGTAACTTCGAATCCGGTCGGTGCGCCGAGTTTGGTCTGATCATCGGTCAGGCTGTACTGGGTTTTTGCCATACAGATCGGGCAGTTGCCAAATCCGAGAGCCTCTAACTGTTTTGCCTGTTTCTGTGCATTTGCGGTCAGGACAACTCTGCTTCCGCCGTAGATCTTCTGAACGATGGCGTTCAGTTTCTCTTCGATGGAGCCTTCCAGATCGTATGCATAGGTGAAATCGTTCGGCTGCTCGCAAAGACGGACAACTTCTTCTGCCAGGGCTACGCCGCCCTCGCCGCCTTTTGCCCATACCTCGGACAGAACAACGTTGACGCCGAGCTCTTTACATTTCTCCTCAACCAGCTTCAGTTCTGCTTCGGTATCGGTCGGGAATGCATTGATTGCAACAACGCAAGGCAGTTTGTATACGTTTGTGATATTGCTTACATGTTTCAGAAGGTTCGGCATACCTTTCTCCAGAGCTTCCAGGTTCTCGCCGTTCAGTTCTGCTTTCGGAACGCCGCCGTTGTATTTCAGGGCACGAACAGTTGCTACGACTACAACTGCATTCGGTTTCAGGCCCGCCATACGGCATTTGATGTCGAGGAATTTCTCAGCACCAAGGTCAGCACCGAAGCCTGCCTCTGTGATAGTGTAATCTGCTAATTTCAGGCACATTTTGGTTGCTGTTACAGAGTTGCAGCCGTGTGCGATGTTTGCGAATGGTCCGCCGTGAACGATAGCCGGAGTTCCTTCCAGAGTCTGTACCAGGTTTGGTTTCAGGGCATCCTTCAAGAGTGCTGCCATAGCGCCCTGCGCATGCAGATCTCCTGCTGTTACCGGTTTCTGCTCTGCTACTTTTCCGTAGGTATATCCGATGATGATCTTGGAAAGTCTTTCTTTCAGATCTGAGATGTCGCTTGCCAGACACAGAACTGCCATGATCTCAGATGCTACGGTGATATCGTAGCCGTCTTCTCTCGGCATTCCGTTTGTTTTTCCGCCAAGGCCGTCTACAACGCTTCGAAGCTGACGGTCATTCATATCTACGCATCGTTTCCAGGTGATCTTTCTCGGATCGATATTCAGAGCGTTGCCCTGGAAAATGTGGTTGTCGATCATAGCTGCCAGCAGGTTGTTTGCTGCACCGATTGCATGGAAGTCACCGGTGAAGTGAAGGTTGATATCTTCCATTGGAACAACCTGTGCGTATCCGCCGCCTGCTGCTCCGCCTTTTACACCGAAGACCGGTCCAAGAGATGGCTCGCGAAGTGCAACCATTGCTTTTTTACCGATTCTGGAAAGTCCGTCTACCAGACCTACAGAAGTTGTTGTTTTTCCTTCTCCTGCCGGTGTCGGGTTGATGGCTGTAACGAGGATCAGTTTTCCATCCTCCGCATTGGTGTCTTTTAACAGGTTGTAATCAATTTTTGCTTTGTACTTTCCGTACTGCTCCAGATATTTGTCATCAATACCTGCTTTTTCTGCGATCGCTGTGATCGGCTGCATGGTACATTCCTGTGCAATTTCAATGTCTGATTTGTAACCCATTGTTTTAAAATCCCCTTTCTTTTTCCGCTTTGTCCGCCGATTGATAGCCATATTTTACCATGTTTTGTAAGATGATTCAATTGATAATTATTTATTTCACAATCTTTATACGTTTTGTACCAAAAAATGCAGAAAATTCCGCCAAAAGGCGGAGCGGCACAATTCTGCATTAAAAAAAGAAGGATTCCCGGCTTTTTGCTGCCGAAAATCCTTCTCTTTTTTATTTTTTAAGAATACTGCGACTCATCCACCTCAAACGGTTCGTCGCACGGTCCTTCGAGGAGGCGGTAGCTGCCCTGTGTGGAGAAGTAATACCATTTTCCGTCGATCAGTTTCCATCCTTTTACGGCGTAGCCGTTTGCGTCAATGTAGTATCTCTGCTCGGTGTCGTTTGCATAGCGGTGCGGGTTCAGGGAAACCCATTCGCTTTTGGCCCAGCGGTCTTCGTCTTCGATGTAGAACTTCCAGCCCTCATCGGTTTTGGTCCAGATGGAGGTTACCTGCTCTTCCATTTTTTCGAAGAATTTGGATTTCTGGGAGAGATCATCATTGAGCTGGTCGAAAGTCAGCTTCTCTGCAAGCGTCTGTTCACCTGAAAACAGGTTTGTTCCAAGGCCGAGGCGGTCACCCTCAATGGTAGCTCCGAGACTTGCGATGGTGGTCGGGAACATGTCCATGGTGGTGAAACTTCTGTTTTTCTCCTGCTGCGGCTGGATCGGAGAGTTGATGATCACGTTGTATACGGTTCTGGTGTAGTCCGGATCAATGTTCTCACAGAAATCGGAATCCATCGTCAGATGGTCGCCAGAAATTACGATCGTTGTGTTCTCGTAGAAATCCTGCTGCTGAATCCAGGAAACGAACTCGGTGACCTGCTTGCTGGAGCAGTGCAGAACCATTCCGTACTGGTTGTCACCGTCGTTTTCTTCATCGCAGAGCTCACACGGATATCCATCCTCAAAATGGGTGTCTGCGGTCAGCATGGTGAAGTTGAACGGCTCTCCCTCTGCTGCGATTTCGGTCAGGCGGTCTTTGGCAAAGGAAAAGAGTTTTTCATCCTCATAGCCCCACCATTCGTAATATCCTTCCGGAATCAGGCCTTTTTCCATAGCCCAGTTGTAATCGTCTACTTCGTAGTCGCCGTGCTCTTTAAAGTACTCTTCCCGGCCGCCGAACTGTCCGATTGAACCGATGAAGAAATACTGCTTGTAGCCTTCATCCGCCAGGACATCACCCAGGGTATTGATTTCCGGGAAGAAGCTGGTCTGATATGCCATCTCATTTCGCTGGATTCCGATGCTGAGAGGCAGACCGGAGGTCTGTGCGAAAATTCCGGCAATGGTCCAGGTTGCGTTTACGGTAGGCTGGCCGCCGCCGAGCAGCTCCGAATTGGAAAAACTGATGTTGTCTGCGGCAAGCTGGGTCAGCTCTGGGATATAGTTTTTATCGAATGCTCCGCCGGAGGCTTTGTCTGCGTAGGTGCTCTCCATGGATTCCAGATAGAGATAGATCAGATTTCGTTTCTGTTCCGGGAACGTGATATTCACGCGGTCCGGATCTACGTAGTTGTCTTCTACCACGGTATTGTACGTGCTCTGATTTTTCAGATAATCTTTTACGTCCAGTGCTGCCCACACGTCATTGATGGAATAGACGATGCTGGCGGCTCCTGCCGCGATACAGATCATCCCGAACGCCACATGGGCTTTGCGTTTTTCTCGAAGAAAAATGCTGACCAGAATCAGAAGGATGAGTGCTGCCGCTGCGATCAGCGCACTTGAGCAGATATAACTCATCAGAAGATCATGGCTGGTTCCGGCAATCGGGGCCTTTAACTGGTAAACAAGCTCTTCCATGCTCAGATTCGGCCATGTTTTCCGCATCCAGCGCTCGGACGTAAACAGCAGCACGCCAAGCGTTCCGATCACCACTGCAAACACAGCCAGCAGAATGCGCCCTGCTTTTTTCGTTTTTTTCTGTTTCTTGTGTTTCATCTTCCTACCTCCAAAAAGCATTACAGCTTACAAAATCTTAACTTTTCTTTACAATCGCCTTACGTATTATAGCAAAGACCGTTTTAAAAAGATAGAAAATTTTTATAAAATTTTTGCACAAAAAGTGCAGCCAAAAACATATTTTTTGCATGACACATAAAAACCCGCCCGGCACCGCAAATCTCTTCGCGGCCCAAGCGGGTTTTTCATCTCTATTCCGGGAAAGCCTTATCAGCTTGCCTTGTTCTTTCTCTGTTTGATGACCTTCAGTCGTGTGAACTCCTCGCGCTCCTTCTCCTCCAGTGCGTCCGCGATATCCTTGGACAGCTGGGTGTAATGCGGAATCGTGATGTTCTTCAGCGCGTTGGCACGCTTCTGTGTTTTCTTGATTGCCGCAGCAAGGCGGTACGCCGAGTTCTCAATCATGGAAAGGTTTAAGGTCAGGTCTTTTACTTTTTCAAAGGCCTGTCTTGCCTGATCCAGGGACTCCTTCGTGCTGTAGTAAGCATACGTCGGGGCCTGTCCGGACGGATCAGCCTCTACCAGCGGAATTTCCACGCCCATGATACTCCTTGTCTTGATCCGGATGGATTCCTCCACCGGAACGGTATAGGACACGGTCTGTACGTTGGTGATACCGATTTCCATGTTCGCAATCTGCAGTGCCGCATAAGCCTCGCGGAATGTCACATCGATCTGACGCTGAATGTCTTTTGCCTCATCGATCAGGCCCATGAGCTCGCGGATCAGAATATTCCGCTTCTTGTCCATCAGCTCGTAACCCATGTGGGCAAGTTTCAGAGAATTCTTTGCAAGAATCAGGTTTCCCTTGGTAGGAAAGGTATTCGGGTCCATTCCGATCTCACTCCTCTCGCTTACTCATTCATGGCATCGGCTTCCGCCTTTGCTTTTGCTACTGCATCAATGGTGGTCGGATGATAATACTGATCCAGAACCTTGGTGTTGACACGGTCGAGCTCTTCTCTCGGAAGCAGTCCAAGAAGCTCCCATGCCTTGTTCAGCGTATCTTCCATGGAACGGTTTTCATCCATTCCCTGGCCGATGAATTCATGCTCGAATTCATTACCGAATACCAGGTACTGTTTATCGATCGGAGAAAGCTCATCCTCACCGATAACGGATGCCAGGGAACGCGCATCTCCTACCTTTGCATAGCAGGAGAACAGCTGGTTCGCTACGTCCTGATGATCGGCTCTTGTGTAACCCTCACCGATACCGTCCTTCATCAGACGGGAAAGACTCGGCAGTACGCTGATTGGCGGGTAAATAGACTGGCCGTGAAGCTGGCGGTCCAGTACGATCTGACCCTCGGTGATGTAACCGGTCAGGTCAGGGATCGGGTGCGTGATATCATCGTTTGGCATGGTCAGGATCGGAATCTGTGTTACGGATCCCTCTACGCCCTGTACGATTCCGGCGCGCTCATACAGCGTAGCCAGCTCACTGTACAGGTATCCAGGATAACCTTTACGGGAAGGAATCTCTCCACGGGAGGAGGAAACCTCACGCATAGCCTCGCAGAAGGATGTGATATCGGTCAGGATAACCAGGATATGCATGCCTTTCTCGAATGCAAGGTACTCGGCAGCTGTCAGTGCTACCTTCGGGGTGATCAGACGCTCTACAACCGGGTCGTTTGCCAGGTTCAGGAACATAACAACGTGGTCAGATACACCGCTTTCCTCAAAGGTCCGGCGGAAGAACTCTGCTACGTCGTATTTAACACCCATAGCGGCAAATACGATTGCAAACTTCTCATCGGAATCTCCAAGGGATGCCTGCTGTACGATCTGTGCTGCCAGCTGGTCGTGCGGAAGTCCGTTTCCGGAGAAGATCGGCAGCTTCTGGCCACGAATCAGGGTGGTCAGACCGTCGATTGCAGAAATACCGGTATGGATATAGTTTCTTGGGTATTTACGGGTAACCGGGTTCAGCGGCAGGCCGTTGACGTTTCTTCTTACCTCTGCGTCAATCGGTCCCATGCGGTCGATCGGTTTTCCGATACCGTCAAAGGTACGTCCCAGAATTTCCTCGGAAAGTCCGATCTCCATCGGATGTCCGGTCAGACGGGTATGGGTATTGGTAAGAGACATGCTCGAAGTTCCCTCAAATACCTGAATAACGGCTTTATCTTCGTATACAGCAACGATACGTCCCAGTTTTTTCTCATTGCCGTCTACGGTAAATTCTACGATTTCCTCGTAGGAAGCATTTTTTACACCTTCCAGAACAACCAGAGGGCCATTGACCTCACTAAGGCCTAAATATTCAATTGCCATGATGAATTCCCTCCTTAACCATTCTTCTCGAGTACCTTATCGTAGAAGGTGTCGATATCTTTTTTGTATGTGTCAAACAGATCCAGACGGTCATTCGGTACATCGTATTTAATAGAAACGACGCGGTCGAAGATCTTGTCCTCTTTCAGTACGGACATTGGCATGCCCATCGTCACGAGCGCTTTGGATTTCTTGTACAGATAAAGAATAACTTCCATCATCTTGTACTGTTTTTCCAGAGATACGCAGGTGTCATCCGGATGGAATGCGTTCTGCTGCAGGAAGCCCAGTCGAATAACTCTGGCGATTTCCAGGGTCAGCTTCTGGTCATCCGGAAGAACATCGCTACCGATCAGTTTTACAATTTCCATCAGGGAGCTCTCGGAGTTCAGGATTCCCATTAACTGGTTCCGCATATCTACAAAGTTTTTGTTTACGTGATCTTTGTACCACGGCGACAGATCCTGCAGGTATTCACTGTAACTCGTCAGCCAGTGGATCGCCGGGAAATGACGGGCGTAAGCCAGAGATTTGTCCAGTCCCCAGAAGCAGCGGACGAAACGTTTGGTGTTCATGGTAACAGGCTCGGAGAAGTCACCACCCTGCGGAGATACAGCTCCGATGATGGATACGCTTCCCTCTGCGCCGCAAAGGGTCTGCATCATGCCGGCACGCTCATAGAAAGCGGACAGACGGGATGCCAGATATGCCGGGAAACCTTCCTCGGCAGGCATTTCCTCCAGACGGCCGGACAGCTCACGGAGTGCCTCTGCCCAACGGGATGTGGAGTCTGCCATGATTGCTACATCATAGCCCATATCGCGGTAATACTCAGCCAGTGTCAGTCCGGAATACAGAGATGCCTCACGGGCTGCAACAGGCATGTTGGATGTGTTGGCGATCAGGGTAGTACGGTCCATCAGCGGGTTGCCGCTCTTCGGGTCGATCAGTTCCTGGAACTCCTCCAGAACCTGTGTCATCTCGTTTCCACGCTCTCCACATCCGATATAGATGATGATATCGGCATCAGACCATTTTGCAATCTGGTGCTGGGTCATGGTTTTTCCGGTACCGAATCCGCCAGGGATGGCTGCTGTGCCGCCTTTTGCGATCGGGAACATCGTATCCAGGATACGCTGTCCTGTGATCAGCGGAACGGATGCCGGATATCTTTTCAGGGTTGGACGCGGTACACGGATCGGCCATTTCTGTGCCAGTGTGATCTCTTTTTCGGTGCCGTCTTCCAGTTTCAGTTTTACAATCGGGTCAAGGATGGTGTACTTTCCGTCTTTGGCAGCCCAGATAACCGTGCCGTTGACATCCGGCGGAACCATCGATTTGTGTACGATGGAACGGGTCTCCTGTGTCTCTGCAATGATTGCGCCGCCCATCAGCTCTTCGCCTTCTGAAACAGTTACATGGACATCCCACTTTTTCTCTGTATCCAGAGAATCTACGGTAAGACCACGGCTGATATATTTACCGGACTGCTTTGCAATCTCGGACAGCGGACGCTCAATACCGTCAAAAATGTTGTTCAGGATTCCAGGTCCCAGTGTAACAGAGAGGGCATCTCCGGATGCGGTAACTGTTTCGCCTGGTTTCAGTCCTGTGGTTTCCTCGAAAACCTGTACTGTAGTGGTATCCTTTGTCAGGGCAATAACCTCGCCGACCAGACGTTCTTTACCAACGTAAACCATCTCGGACATTTTAAATCCGGTGTTTCCTTTCAGATATACGACCGGACCGTTGATTCCATAGATAACTCCGGTTTTATTCATGCTCTACACCTCCGTGAAAGATGAAATTCTCCCGCTCTTCGTTCAGAAGGGTCTCGAAGGAATTATCGATCAGAATATTTTTCTCCGGAATGACCGCGCGCACGCCGCCAAGGAACGGCATGGCCGAAATGGTAAGGGTTACGGAGAGTTTCTGCTCCAGGGAAGCCTTATGAGCTTCGTCTGACGGATCCAGATATAAGGTCAGTTTGTCGTTTCCGGCAAATGTAACGGCTTCGCGGATTTTGCGCTCCAGATACTCCTCATAGGATGGATCCTTTTTATAAGCGGTAAGTTTTTCACGAACTTCTTTAAACAGTTTTTCTTTTAATTCCAGATTTTTACGGGACAGCTTCCGTCTGATATGAAGCTGATCCGCAGACAGTGTCTTGTTGACATCACGTTTTGCTTTCTCGGTCTCGGCAGCAACTTCTTCTTCTGCCTGACGTCTTGCGGTTGCTTTATGCTCCTCGAAGATCTTATCCAGAGCTTTCTGGTGATCGCCGATCACACGTTCTGCTTCACGGTTTGCACTGTCCAGGGAATGATTATAAAAATTCTGAAGTTTTTCCTCAGTAGTCAATGTGTGTCACCTCCAGGGCATTCTTACAGTTTTAATCCAATAGATTCATTTACAAAGGAAGTGATAAAGTCCGGCGCTCTTCCGGTACCGTGACGGTCCGGAATTTCAATGAGCAGCGGAAGCTTATGGTTGAGGCGGACATCCTCCAGAATGTCCGGGAATTCCTTCCCGAACTTTTCTGTAAGGAGAATAATTCCGATCTCTTTGTCTGCCAGTGTTTTCTGCAGTGTATCATAAAGCTCCTCGCGCTCATGAACGACAACGCCTTCCACTCCGGCCAGGCGCATGCCCGTCTGAGTGTCTACGTTATCACTGATCAAGAACATTTTCATTTATGATTCCTCCAACTTAAGGTGAAGATCAATACCTTCCGGTTTTGGAATCAAAGTTTACCAAGAATCATGAAGGAGATGATCAGACCATACAGAGCGATACCTTCGGCCATAGCTACGAAGATCATGGATTTACCAAAGATGCTGCCGTCTTCGCTGATTGCTCCAAGAGCTGCGCTTGCGGAAGATGCAACGGCGATACCGGAACCAATACCGGAAAGACCTGTAACAAGAGCTGCACCGATGTAACCAAGACCGGTTGCAAGACCAGCGCCTGCTTCTGTTGCAGCAGATGCAGTTGTTGCGCCTGCGAAGGAAACAACGGTTGCGATCAGCAGAAGGCCGAAGAAGCCGCTTACATTGGCTGCCAGAGATTTTTTGTAACGATTTTTGTTGTGCTCACCTTTGAAGTAATAAGTCATAGGAACAACGATGGTTAATACCATTGCGATTGCAGTAAGTACCTGTACAAATGCTGAGTTCATAATAGTTTTCCTCCTGAAGTTAATTCATTAAATTTACTCTTTGCTGCGATCCGGAGCCATTTTCACTTTTTCCCGATACAGCTTCCCGCCATATTCACTTCCATTTCGCATGGCTCTGAATCCTCTTTTATTTCTCGCCTTTTTTCAAAAACGGAACAAACGGTTTTCCGTCTCCTTCATAGAACCGGCTGAACATCTCGTAATATTCCAGACGCAGTACCTGGATCGCTACCAGCAATGCCTCAAGGCAGGCAACGAAGACGTTTCCGAGAACAATAACCGGCCAGCTGATGCTGCCGCCGCCTGTTGCTCCGCCGAGCATCAGGACAACCTCCATCATAGCCGCATGGCTGACTGCATATGCGCCGACACGGACAAAGGAAATTGTGTTGGAGAAGTAGCTCAAAAGCACATCGAAGAGTTCGAAGAATGCCTGTACAAAGAACATTCCCTTTCCGGTCTCCGGAAATGCATTGCCCTTCTTCTCTACCATACGCTCCAGTGGCTCTTTTAAGAAGATCGCAAGAAGCGGAATACCGAACATGACTACCATCACGCCGACAGCCGGAGCTTTATGGCCGCTGAACAGGAGAACGAGTGTAACGGCAAGGGCTCCGTAGAAAATGAAGCCTGCCAGGGAGTTCTGGCTGAACAGAAGCTCGCCGAGCTTATGGTTTCTTGCTGCATTGATCATATGCAGAACCATTCCTGTCAGAATCATGAACATACCAAATGCAACCGCTGCGACAAATACGGTGTTCATCGAACCGATGAACGGAAGCGTTGTCATCGCTTCCTTCGGATGCAGCCAGAGGGCCGGTATGACATTCTCAAATCCGAAGAAGCTGCCGAACAGGAATCCGAAGATCACAGAGAATACCGCGCAGGTACTCATGATCGCTGCCAGATCCATCTTCTTGTAGTGGTACAGCAGTGCGCCGCCAATCAGCAGACACAGTCCCTGTCCTACATCGGCAAACATGATTCCGAAAATAAATGCATAGGTAAGTCCTACGATAATCGTAGGGTCAATTTCATTGTAATTTGGCAGTCCGTACATCTTCACGTACATCTCAAACGGACGGAAGATTTTCGGATTTTTCAGCTTTGTCGGCGGCTGACGCAGAACGTTGTTTGCATCATCCTCGATGAAGCAGAAGAGATTTGTGTCGTTTTCGATGTCCTTCTGGAAGGAAGCGGCATCTTTTTCCGACATCCAGCCGCACAGAATATAGAAGGTTTCCTTCTTGGATTTTGTGCAGGCTGCCAGGCGACGGACATCAAAGTTGCCGGAGAGCTGCTCTAACTGCTCTTTTGCTGCAACCAGATCCTCTGCGGAATCCGAAAGGCATTTTGCCAGTTTCCGTGAGCACTCGCTGAGTGCATCGTCTGTCTTTTTGATTTCTGCCTGAAGTGCTGCGTAAGCATCCTCCGGCGTTCCGCTGTACTCGTCCGGAACGTAGATTCTTTCGAAGTGCAGGGATGAGAATACGGCGTCCACTTTCGTGACCTGATCTCTCGGGCAGAAGTAAATGCCCCATACATACTGCTCATCGGAATGGCAGCGGTAGAATACCGTATCGCTGTTCTCATAGCAGTAGCTCTCAAACTTGTTGTAATACTCTTTTGTGATCTTTCCGAATCTGAATTTGATAAAGTGGAAATCCAGAATGGAGGAAAGATTGCAGTGCAGATCCTGGAACGGCTCGATTTTCTGTGCTTTTTCCATCAAGTCTTTCTTTTTTGCTTCCAGTTCTGTACGCTCCTGGTTCAACTGGCCAAGGGTGTGATCCAATCCGTGGACGCAGTTGATGGCATCTTCCAGGGAAAGTCTTTTCGTGGTGGTACGCTTGTCTTCCGGCAGAAGTGCTGTAAAATCTTCCGCCTGTTTTAAGGTCTCTTTGTATGGGTTGATCTGGATATACGGTGTGATATTCTGCATCGTAGACAGCTCCGTCAGAGCGTTTTCCAGATGTATCTCATATTTTGAGAGATAAGTGTTGACCACACGGTCAATGTCGGCTTTCGGCCCGGTGATGCTCAAAAATTTCATCTTGACAATCAATGAGTACACCTCCCCGTGTATTAAGTTTTTGCGATATGCTGCATTGCCTCGTCAGCGCTGATACGGTAACGTACGCACTCGAGTGCAATAATAAGCCGGTTTACCTCGTGCTCTTTGTGATAGAGGTATGAGTATATGGTGGCAACGGAATAAGGATCCTGTCTGGATTCACTGGAAAGTATGTGCTTCATAATGGCTGCATACATGGATTCCAGCGTATCGACTTTGAAGGAATCATACCGTTTCGCATAATAGGTTTGTTCCAGCAGCTGGGAAAATGCACTCATATTCTCGGCTTCTACCAGTGCCTTTACCACATCCTTTTTCAGCCGGTGATGAACCGGAATCAGCAGGGCGTAGATTTGTGCGCTGGTCATGTGATAATAGCGTTTGGAACGGTAGATCCACTGAAGGTTCAGCATGTCAAACTTGCTTCCCCATGCAGCGGTCAGCTCTTCCAGATCCCGCTTTGTCACTACTTTTGATCTGTCCTTCCACATCTGTGCAAAGTAATACAGATCCAGGGTCATCTCATAGTCGAACAGGGTCGGACGCTCGATATCCGCGAGCTGCGACAACGGGGCATAATATTCTGTCCCTTTCAGGTTCGCAATCAGTTCTTCGATCGTCCTGGAGGACGCCAGAAGATTGATGTCCAGCTGGGAATGCTTGTTAAAGAACTCGTCGAATATGGACAGGTTCAATACCACATCACGGTGATCAAATACCGTGTTCAGGCATTCTTTGATAACGGACACTTCGTATCGTTTGAAGTAGAGCGCAAGGAACTTTCTCTGCTCTACATTTGCAAAACGGTACAGCTTGGAAAAATCCCGGTATACCGTCAGGCGCAGCATTTTCTCGATCTGACCTCGGTGAAGGTCAGCTTCGTTGTAGCCCTCAAACAGATCCTCATAGCCTTTATGCTGCTTGAGGTAAGAAACTGCCTGCGGTACACTCTCCAGTTCCACGATTTCCCGAAAATTCTGGTCGTTTAAAAGATGGCTCTGCATGGCTCTTATCTTTGTGGTAAGGCCGCTGTAGGATAATAGACCGCTCATCGTTTCACTTCCTTATAATGTTTTCGTAAATCTGCGTGGACAGTGCTCCGTGATTCTGCTCGTAATAAGCGTCCAGTGAAGATAGAAGTTCGGCGGCAGAGTCCCGCTGCTTTTTCTGATCCGCATCTGTAGTAGAATGAAGTTTTGTTGTGATCTCTTCAATCCGCTTTGCCGTTTCCGCTTCCAGATCTGCATCGAATTTTGCAATCCGCTCTTCCTGCTGCTCGTCCTGGAGCTTCTTCTGATTCTCGGCAGCCTGCATAATCTTAGTAGCAGCCGTTTCGATCTCTGCAAGTTTGTTAATTACAGATTCCATAGCATCGCTTTCCCTCCTTATGATATTTGCATAACAATCAAACCTGGTCCACTGACCAATTTTGATATACAGGGCAAAAAGTACAGGAGAAACTCCTGCATCTTTGCTGTTAGTATTCTACACCTTTTTTTCCAAAGTTGACATATTGAAATCGTAAAAAAAAGTGGGATTTCGATCGACTTTTTGATTAAAAATAGACAATGGGTCATATTTTTTCTTCCAATATCAATAGCCAAAAGATGGCCCCTCATATGATTTCGATATGGATCCAATCCGATTGTCATATTGCTGATAAGAAATGCTATGTGCAGGTTGATATTGTATACAGTATTTTGAAAACTTCGAAAATTTGAAAACGGGATTTTTCTGTTTTGCTTTTTCGGGAGCTATGATATACTAGATATGATTGGCTTTTATTCTAATATTTATCACTTAAGAAAGGAATTTTACGCATATGCGCCTTAGAAATATCAGAGGATCAAAAGATGTGATTGCTTCCTGTCCGTTCGTTGTGCAGGAACCGGAGAGCTGCCGGGGACGGTGGGCTGAGGTTTTTGGAAATGAAAATCCGATTCATATTGAGGTTGGAATGGGAAAAGGACGCTTCCTGATGGATATGGCGGTTCTGCATCCGGAGATCAACTACATTGGTATTGAGATGTACGACAGCGTACTGCTCCGCGCGGTACAGAAACGTGAAAAATTAGAAACAGAACTTAAAAACCTGTTTTTCATCCGCATGGACGCGCGCCAGCTTCCGGAAGTATTCGCAGAAGGCGAAGTTGACCGCATTTACCTCAACTTCTCCGATCCGTGGCCGAAGGACCGCCATGCGAAGCGGAGACTGACGTCGCATGAGTTTCTTGCACGGTACGAGAAGATTTTAAAGAAGGACGGAACACTGGAATTCAAAACCGATAATAAAGATCTGTTTGACTTCTCTCTTGAAGAGATGAAAAATGCAGAGGGATGGGAACTCACTGCATTCACATACGATCTGCACCACGATGTGGTTCTCTCAGAAGGAAATGTAATGACGGAATATGAGGAGAAGTTTTCCTCAATCGGAAACCCGATCTGTAAGATGGAGGCACGGTTTCTGTAAAAAACATTTCTGCATGTAAGGGGGATTTGAAAATGAAAAGAAAAGTTCTGGCGGCACTTTTATGCGGTGTCCTGCTTGGCGCGGCACCGGTTTATGCGGCGGAAAATCAGAGTGGTGAGACTGTTTCTGTTTCGGAAGATGTTTCATCCGACGTTTCACCGGAAAAAGGTTCCGAAAATGAAACTCCTGTCGTTGCTCTTACTTCCGGTTTTCAATGGATTACAGGTTCAGACGGCCAGGCAAAGCTGTACTACGTAACCGCCGGCGGCAGTATTTCCCGCGGAAACCATACAGCCTACACCCGCGCGGAGGACACCGTTTCCTGGCTCGTTGTGGATGGAAAATGGTATCTTGTCGATGTCAGCGACGGCCATCTCCTTTCCGGCTGGCAGACGGTAGACCGCAATCTCTACTATTTTAATCCGGATACCTACGCCATGGAGACCGGAAATCAGACGCGCGGCGGCTGGGCCATGATCGACGGCCAGTGGTATTCGTTCCGCAGCTGGGGCGGTGCACGGAAGGGCTGGTATTTCTACGACAACTGCTGGTACTATCTCTACGCGGACGGCCATATGGAAAATATCTCCGCCACCGTAAACGGCAAAACGTATTTCTTCCGCAGCTGGGGCGGCATGTATGCCAATGCGGTTGTTTCGTCCGGCGATGCGCGTTATTACGTTCAGGCAGACGGTTCGGTCTGTACGAAAACCGGCTGGATCAAGGATAAGAACAAATGGTACTGGATCAAGGACGGCAGCGGGCGGCTGGCGCAGAACGAGTGGATTACATACGATAACAACCGCTATTACCTGAAAGCCGACGGCACCATGGCCTCCAGTGAATGGATCGATGATACCTGGTACTTTAAAAGCTGGGGCGGCATGTACAAAGGCGGCTGGCTCAAGGTGGACGGGGTCTGGTACTATCTCAATGAGGACGGCACAAAGCATGCAGATGGATGGCTCTATTATCTCAATAACTGGTATTATCTGAAAGACGGCGGACGCATGGCCGCGAACGAATGGATCAAGCATGACAACAACTGGTATTATTTCAAGAGCTGGGGCGGTATGTACCACGATGAATGGCTGGTAAAAGGAGGATCCTCCTACTATTTCCGCAGCTGGGGCGGTATGTATTCCAGTACTACCGTGACCATCGGCGGCAGACAGTACACGTTTGATGAGAACGGACATAAAATTTCTGTCCAGTCTGAGTGGACGAAACTTGCTTCTGGATTGAAAGCTGCAAAAACACATAATCAGCTGATTTTTGTCAGTGCCGACGGCACCAGTGCGACAGTGGCCATGGTAACGAAAGATGCGGACGGCACCTGGAACGAGGATCTTTGTACAAGCGGCTATGTCGGCTCCGGCGGCGTGGGCGAAACCACAGAGTGGAACCGCAAAACACCGCGCGGACAGTTCAGCTTTACGTATGCCTTCGGCATTCTCCCGAATCCCGGAACGGAACTTTCCTATACCCAGGTGGATGATACGTATTACTGGGTCGATGATGTAAATTCCAGATACTACAATCAGTTCGTCACGACGAAGACAACGCTGAAAGCCTGGAATTCTGCGGAGCACATCATTGAGATCGAACCAGCCTATCATTACGTTCTGTCTCTCGACTACAACCCAAGCTGCACCCCGGGTGTCGGTTCCGCCATTTTCCTGCACTGCAGTGCAAACCGTCCGACCGGCGGATGCATTTCTGTCCCGGAAGACCAGATGATCACGATTCTGAAAAATGTTCAGCCGGGCTGCCAGATCATTATTGATTCGGAGAACGGGCTGAAGAACTACTAAATTTTTTGCTCTGAAAGACAAAACCGGCAGCGGAAAGATCCATGTCAGAAAGGATCCCTCTGCTGCCGGTTTTTCTCATTTGGAGATGCTATGATGATAGGAAAAGTTGATACGTAGATTTTCGGTATTCCGCCCGTAAAACAAGAAAAACACCGTCCCCGCAGCTCTCAGGTCTGCAAAAACAGTGCTTTTGATGCGCCTTCAGGGACTCGAACCCTGGACAAATAGATTAAGAGTCTACTGCTCTACCAACTGAGCTAAAGGCGCTTACTTTTGTTTTTCTGTGTTTCATCGGATGATCCACTCGCTGAACACAAATAAGATTATAAAGGATTCTGCCGAAAAAAGCAACCTTTTTTTCACTGTTTCTTTACTTTTGTTAAAAACAGCGAAAACAGGTCTTATAATTCTATTAAATTTCACAATTTTTTCGTATATTTCCGTTTGTTTCGATGACGGCTCCAATGGCAGCCGAACCTACTTCCGTTTCTTATCTTTCTTTTTCAAAAGCTTCTCCAGCTCCTGCATGGATTTCTGGATTTTATAAAGACAGCCGCTGCCGGCATATTTATTCTGATAGCAGAAATCCTGGAGTTTCTGCTGAAGGAAACCTGATTTTCTGATCAAACTTCTTCTCCGCTTTCCGGCGTACCGGACACGGGCACCGGAAAAGTTCTTTTTCTTCTATATTATACAGGGAATGTCAACATTGACCAGAAAATAGCTTGTTTTAGCCATTGTTTTCCCATTTTCTTTCCGCTATAATACAGCAAAAACTACTATTTATACTTTGGGGGAATTTTTATGAAAACACGAATGAATTTTAAGGATGAATTTTACCAGAAACTAAAACTCCTCGTCCTTCCGATTGCGATCCAGAATTTTATGCTGGCTCTCGTCAGCGCAACGGA
Source organism: Blautia sp. AM42-2 (assembly GCF_003480245.1). Taxonomy (NCBI): domain Bacteria; kingdom Bacillati; phylum Bacillota; class Clostridia; order Lachnospirales; family Lachnospiraceae; genus Blautia; species Blautia sp. AM42-2. The sequence goes on along the minus strand of NZ_QUIM01000005.1, from coordinate 171,603 downwards.
TGCGATCATGCTGGGCTGGATTGATCAGACTTCGTTGTCTGCTGTTTCACTGGCCGGACAGGTGCAGTTTGTTTTGAGCCTTTTTATCTCAGGCATCGCGGCGGGCGCCGGTATTATGGCAGCGCAGTACTGGGGGAAACAGGATGCCGCTTCGATCGAAAAAGTGATTCCGATCGCACTTCGCACCAACCTGCTGTTCTCCGGCCTGTTTACCATCCTTGCCGGTTTCTGTCCCGAAATGCTGATGCGCATCTTTACAAATGATGCGGCCCTGGTTGCAAGCGGAAGCCAGTATTTACGCGCTGTTGCACTCTCCTACGTACTCTGCGGTATTTCGCAGGTCTATCTGATCCTACTGAAAAACACCGGTCATGCAGCAGTCAGCTCCCGCATCAGTTCCACTGCGGTTGTACTGAACATCATTTTAAATGCCATCCTCATCTACGGTCTTTGCGGTGCTCCGGCACTTGGGATCCGCGGAGCAGCTTATGCAACGGTAGCTGCCCGCGTTGTGGAACTGATCTGGGCTTATCTCGAGACAAAGAAACCGGAGCGTGTACGGATTCTCTGGAACCGCCTCTTCTCTTCCGCAGGGAAAATACTTTCAGAAGACTTCTGGCGCTACACGCTTCCCGTGCTTGCGGCCTCCCTCGTCTGGGGAATTGCCTACGTTCTGTACTCCGTTATCATGGGACATATGGGAAGCGATGCCGTTGCGGCAAACTCCATCACCTCGATTGCCAAGAGCCTTCTCTCCTGCCTGATCCGCGGTGTGAGCGGTGGTGCCGGGGTTCTGATCGGAAATCTGCTCGGCGCGAACGAGCTGGAAAAAGCCCGCGAGTATGGAGGACGTTTAAGCCATCTCTCCATTGCCATCGGCATTGTGACCGGCGGCCTGCTGATGCTCATTTCTCCAGCCATCGTTCATTTTGCCCCACTTTCCGATACCGCAGCCGAGTACCTGCAGTACATGCTTCTCTTCTGCGGTCTGAACCTGATGGCACAATCGGTCAACACCACCGTTCTCGACGGTATCTTTTGTGCCGGAGGCGATGCGAAATTTGATATGCAGGGAAACATCGGCGCTATGTGGTGCTTTTCTGTACCGCTTGGCTTTCTTGCCGCATTCTGGCTGAAGCTTCCGGTTATGGTGGTTTACTGCATTGTAAATCTCGATGAAATTGTAAAGCTTCCTGCCGTTTATCACCATTATAAAAAGTACATCTGGGTTCGCAATATTACCCGCGATGTCGAAGATTAATTCTCACATCATCTGCAGTCCCTGCCGCCGGCAGCTTCCACCGGATGCAATACCCAAAAAGCCTCTGAGGAAAGTCACATTCACACCGGACTTTTCTCAGAGGCTTTTGATTATTTCATGGATGATTACATGGATTTTCTTTCTGCAATTTCTGCCATCTTTGCTTCATTCAGACGTGTGTCGCCATGGACACGGCTGTAGGAAAGATAGCCGTTCATACGGTCGATCTTTGTCAGGTTCTTGGAACCGCAGACCGGGCAGACATCCATGTCGAGTTCCTGGTGGCCGCAGTCATCGCAGTAAGCCAGGGACAGGTTGACGCCCTCGTAGTAGCCGAGCTCCATTGCACGCTCGATCAGGGTCTTGATCGCACCTTTGTTGTAGCCAACCGGGTAGCGCACGTACTGGATTTTTCCGCCGTTGCAGAGCTCCCAGAAACGTCCCTCGAGATCCTGTTTCTGGATCGGGGTGATGTCCTCGGTTACGTGGCAGTGGAAACTGTTGCTCACATACGGGCGGTCCGAAACGTTGCGGACGATGCCGTACTGTTTGCGGAACTGCTCTATCTGCAGGCCGCACAGGGATTCTGCCGGTGTGCCGTAGATCGCATAGAGGATGCCGTCCTCTTTCTTAAACTCGGCAACCTTGTCGTTGATATATTTCAGCGTGTCGAGTGCAAACTGTCCGTCCTCAACAAGAGATTTTCCGTTGTACAGCTCCTGCAGCTCGTTCAGCGCCGTGATACCGAACGATGCGGTCATCGGCTTTAACAGCGGGCGGATCTTGTCGGACGGTTTTAAGTGGCCGCCGTAGAAACCTCCCTCGCAGTAAGCCAGCGGGTTCGTGGATGCACGCATCTCGCCGAGGTAATCGTAGGTCCGTTTGTGCAGATCGCGGATCATCTCGAGGTAGAAGTCAAGCACTTCGTGGAAATCGCGGTTCTCGGAACGGGATTTTGCCAGGATCATCGGAAGATGAAGGGAAACGGCTCCGATGTTGAAACGTCCGACAAAGACCGGTTTGTCGTTCTCATCTGCCGGCTCCATGCCTCCGCGCTCGTACCACGGGCTAAGGAAAGCACGGCATCCCATCGGGCTGATGACTCTCTTGTATTTCTTGTACATCTCGGCGATGTAGCCCTCGCCGCTCATCGACAGCCAGTCCGGATACATCGTCTTGGAAGAACAGTCAAGTCCTGCCTCGAAGACATCTTCTGCGATGCCGCCCTCTCCGTGAATTGCCTTATCATATAAGAAGACGATTTTCGGGAAGAGCACCGGCTTTTTGTGGCCTTTCTTGCCCTGTCCGTTTTTGTGGACCTCGAGAAGGGAGATGGAAATCATCTTCTCGAACATGCTCGTTCCAAGGCCGAGGGTCACGGTAACGAACGGATAATCACCGCGGGAAGAGCCGACCGTGTTCAGTTTATACTCAATTCCCTGCCATCCCTGATCGCACTCTCTTCTTACTTTGTCGATCGCATACTCGATAGCTTTCTCCTGTGCCCCCTCCCAGGATGCGTCGGTATATTTCAGGAACTCTTTTACGTAGTAATCGTAGCTCTTCTGTGCGTACGGAGCAAGGATCTTGTCCACCTCCGGCACGGTAAAGCCGCCGTACTGCTGTGCAGCGGTGCTGAGGACGATATCGCCCATGACATCAAATGCGGTGTCGAGTGTCTTCGGCTCGTTGTACCAGACATTTCCCATCTCGAAGCCGCCTTTTAAAACGTTTCCGACATCGAACAGACAGCAGTTCATGGTATCGAGACGTGCGGACTGGTCGTGGATGTAGATGTAGCCGTCCTTACAGGCCTGCAGCTCGTTGCGGTTCATGAAGAACTTGCGGTACAGCTCTTTGTTCAGCTCGTTGAAAATCAGGCTTCGCTTCGTTGCAACGAGGGCGCTGTCGGTGTTGGCATTGCTCTTGTCGCCGATGTAGCGGATGGACTGGCTCTTCGTGTAGACCTCGTCCATCATATGGATAAAATCAGTTTTGTAATTGCGGTAATCGCGGTAGCTTTTTGCCACAGCCGGGTTTACTTTTTCGAGTGCTCCCTCCACGATATTGTGCATATCGCTGATCGGAATTTCGGTCTTTCCAAGAGAATATACGTGCTCGGTTGCGAACTTACAGATAAAGTCAATCTCCTGCTGTGAGAAGGTATACAGGATTCTCTGTGCGGATTTATTTACGGCACGGACGATCTTCTGCGCGTCGAATTCTTCTTTGGTTCCGTCCTTTTTGATAATATAAACCATTGTGGTGTCCTCCAAATCAAACACTATATCTTGTGTGTCCCCCACCCTTTTCTTGTAGCGGGTACCACATATTGTAGCATGTTTCTTTTGAAAAGAAAAGGCATTTCCTGTAAGTTTTTATTTTCAGAATATTGCATACTGCTCTTTCGTGCAGACAGAAATCTGCATTTTTCAAATTCGTTCTGCAAGCGTTCCTTCAAAAACGGTCTCGGCCGGGCCGGTCAGAAGGACCTTATTTTTCGTCCGGTCCCATGTAACGAAAAGCCTGCCGCCGCGCAGTTCTACGGCAGTTTCTCCCTCCGAAACACAGCCGGAAAGCATCGCCGCGACGGCTGCCGCACACGCTCCCGTTCCGCAGGACAGCGTTTCACCGCTCCCACGTTCCCAGACTCTCATTTTTATTGTGTGTTGATCTAAAATCTGGATAAACTCTGTATTGATACGGTCCGGGAAGCAGGAAAGGTGTTCAAAAGCGGAACCGGTCTTTGCAATGGATATTTTTTCCACATCTTCCACCGGAATCACCGCATGCGGATTTCCCATCGAAAGGCAGGTCATCGTATAATTTTCCCCGCACACGGTAATTTTATGCTCCAGCACATATTCCCCCAGAGAAACAACGGGGATCTGTGCGGCGCGGAATTCCGGCGTTCCCATCTCCACTGTCACCTGACAGATCTCATTCGGATTCTCCCCCGTCTGCAGATGAATCACACGGTTTCCGCTGCCGGTTTCGATAGTCAGCGTCGTTTTTCTCGTCAGCCCATGCTCGTACACGTATTTTCCCACACAGCGGATGCCGTTGCCGCACATCGCGCCCTTCGAGCCGTCGGCGTTGTACATTTCCATCGAAAAATCTGCTGTTTTGGATGCCCCGATCAGAATCAGCCCGTCCGCGCCGATGCCGAAATGGCGGTCACTTACCGCTTTTGCCAGCCGTCCCGGACTCTCCACCCGCTCCTCCATAGCATTTACATAGATATAATCATTTCCGCAGCCCTGCATTTTTGTAAAACGCATACACAGCCTCCTCCCAGACTTCTGCCCTTTCCAGTTCCTTACTAAATATGTATTCCGTACCGCGCTTTTGAAAAACCATTTTTCTCAAATCCGCTTCAGACATTGGAAAACGAAGCGGAATGTGATAGAATAGGGGGAACTGATATCGTTACTTACATGAAGTAACTTTCAAATATTTTAACCATTTATTATGAGGAGGTTTTGATGAAAAAATACCGTTGGGTTTTAACAGCAGTATTTGCCGCTTTCCTCGTGGGAACGAGCGGCTGCGGAAAGAAAACAGAAACGATTCCGATCACAACCATCAGTCAGAGTACCGACGATGACGACCCCGAAGACAATCTGGCGGCCTCCGGCGATTCCGATGAGATTCCGGAATACGATGTGGATCTCTCGAAGAACCTGAACAGTTTTCAGCTTGCCATCTGGGGCGATACATACGAAATTCCGGAATCCTACGCGGATTTTACAGCGCTTGGCTGGGTCTACAGCGGCGACGACGCAAAGGAAATCCAGCCGGAATCCTTCTCAGAGGGCGAAATCTTTGAAAAGGACGGAAACCAGATTACCGTCGATATTGCCAATCCGGACACCACGGCAAAGCCAGTGGCGGAATGCCTGATCGGAGGCATTCACATCGATACCTCGACCGCTGAGGGCCAGAATATCTATGTCGGCCTGCCGAACGGCGTCACCCTGCAGCAGTCGCTGATGGAGGATGTGGAAAGCATCTACGGTGTGCCAAAGGACCGTTATGAGGCCGATACCTCTGTGCAGTTCACGTATGAGTACGGGCTGTACCAGACGATCACGCTCGGCTTCGATAACGAAACGGGAATTCTGTATTCCCTCGATATGCAGAACTTTACGACCACGGCTGATGCAGAAGCGCTCGATGGTGTCAGCGATGCCACAACACCGGAAGTGGAGGCCTACCAGGCACCGGAAGCCGACAGCAGTGAAATCAACGACTGGACCGTCCGCTTTGACGATGTACTCTATCATCTTCCCGTTCCGGTCAGTGAACTTCTGGACCACGACTGGACCGTCAATACGAAAGAGTCCGATACGGCCGTTTTAAACGGAAAATACGGCTACGTCACGCTGGAAAAGGGCGGTCAGAAGCTTTACTGCACCGTACATAATTACGGCGCGGAGGCGACGACAGTGCGCAACTGTTTTGTTACTTCGCTGTACGGCGATCTCGATACGACAAAGATTCCGATTTCAATCACAAACGGCATCACGCTCGGCACCTCCGAGAGCGATTTTCTGGCGAAGGCAGGGGATGCCAAATCAGAAAAAACGGAAAAAGAGGATAGTAACCTGACACTCTACACATTCTATAGTGATGACGAAAAGCTGGACTACACTGAAGTCGGCATCGACAACGATCTGAAGCTGGTACGCAGCATCAAGGTGGTTCACAACCAGCCGGAAGCGCCGGAAGAAGAAGCTGAAAAAACTTCCGCGGAAGATTCATCTTCCGTTTCCGACAGTCAGGAACCGTCCGAAACACCGGCTCCGTAACGATACTTTCAGAAAAATGGCTGCATGGCAGCTTACTACAGACGAAAACGAGGATTTTTATGGAAAACTTATACGACGTTATCATCATCGGCTCCGGCCCGGCGGGTCTTTCTGCCGCGATTTATGCGAAACGCGCAAAGCTCTCCTCTCTTACGATTGAGGCAAACTTTGCAAGCGGCGGCCAGGTGCTGAATACCTATGAAGTAGACAACTATCCCGGCCTTCCGGGCATCAGCGGCATGGATCTCGGAAGCACGCTGCGCGCACACGCTGAAAAAATGGGCGCGGAATTTTCCCGCGAGCGTGTGAAGGAGCTTGTTCTTGACGAAGAGATCAAGATTGTCCGCACGAGAAAAAATGAGTATCATGCCAAAACGGTCATTCTTGCAACCGGTGCGGAGCACCGCGCGTTAAATGTACCTGGTGAAAAGGAGCTCTCCGGCATGGGCGTCTCTTACTGTGCAACGTGTGACGGCGCATTTTTCAAAGACAAAACCGTTGCCGTTATCGGCGGCGGCGATGTCGCCGTGGAGGATGCGATTTTCCTTGCCAGAACGTGCAAAAAGGTTTACGTGATCCACCGCCGCGATGAACTGCGGGCAGCCGGTGTTCTCCAGGATGCACTGCTGGCACTGCCGAATGTGGAAATGGTGTGGGATACGGTTGTGGATTCCATCGAGGGAAACGAGATGGTGTCCGGCGTGAAGGTAACGAACAAAAAGGCAGGAGAAGCCGGTGTGATCACGGTAGACGGCGTGTTTATTGCCGTCGGCATCGTTCCGGTCTCCGCACTGATCGCAGGCACCGTAGAAACCGATGAGGCTGGCTACATCAAAGCCGGCGAGGACGGTGTGACGAGCGTGCCGGGCGTGTTCGCCGCAGGCGATGTCCGCACGAAGCAGCTCCGTCAGATCATCACGGCAGCCGCCGACGGCGCGAACTGTGTGACTTCGGTAGAGAAATATCTGATCAGCCACTGATGGCTTCTTCCGAATAGAATACAGCAAAAGCAGGCATTCTTCGTATTGTACGGAGAACTGCCTGCTTTTTTTGTTTTCCCGTATTTTCTGAAATCTGAAAAACCTTTCATGTCAGTCGTGCAAAACTTTAAAACCTCTTTTTGTCGAAATTGCACAAAGAAACCGGGTTTTTTCCACACGGGCCAATTTTATAAACATCTCGTCCACAAGTTATCCACATAGTTAACCACCGAAAGCATGCCTAAAAACAAGTTATACACCGAGTTATCCACATTATCCACGAAAAACGGTGTGGAAAGCATGTGTTTAAATCTTGCAAAATCAGAACGCGTGTTTTGGTCATAACAGAGAAAACCGTTATTTCGCCAAAAGATTTTACAAAGCACTTGACTTTTTAAGTGTCAATCTCTGTTGGTTTTTGACTTGAATTGTATGAATTTTTCGTACAATTTAATATTACATTTTTCGTGTTCTTTTGCTGTTTTTACAATGGCTGCAAAAAGAAAATCTCCTGTTCGGAAAACAATTGTTTCGTTCCCAGACAGGAGATTTTGATTGGATTTTTCTTTGTTTTACTCTGCCAGCTTTCCAAGCCGCTTTGCTTCTGCCCTCAGCTCTTCGACCCGGCGGTTGCACATGCCCACCGGGACGCCGGTGTCGATGACACGTTCACAGCTCTTCATCAGCTCGCAGGCGCGGGCAAATGCCTCGTCGCTGATCTCCTGGAACGGTGCTTCGGTTACCGTCTCCATCGCCAGAATGCGGGCGAGCTGGTAATCGATATCGTTCGTATACAGGACGCCTGCCGCAAACGGGACATTTTCCTTCTGCAGTTTCCGGAACACCGGGATTCCCGTTCCGCCGCCTGCGAGGACAAAGACGCGCGGTGTTCCCTCCGGCCGTGGCAGCTCGATGCTTCCGAAGCACGGGTCAAACGAACCATTGTCAATCTCGTACAGTTCGCGGATGATATCCTCGCGGAAAATTGTCTCCGGTGCGCCGAAATGGGAAATAGCATCGCCCTTGACGCAGATGATCTTATCTGAAATTTTCTGTGCCAGATCGATCTCATGCAGCGACATGATGACGGTGATGCCCTTCTCCTTTGCCATGCGGCGCAGAATCGCGAGCAGTTCCAGCTTGTGGCGGATATCGAGGAAAGAAGTCGGCTCGTCGAGGATGATGACCTCCGGCTCCTGACAGATCGCACGCGCAAGAAGCACTCTCTGGCGCTGGCCGTCGCTGATAGCGTTGAAATCGCGGCCGCCGAGCTCTTCGGCATGAACAGCGCGCATCGCCTTCTCGACCTTCTCCTCATCCTCGCGGGTCAGCATGCCGAGCCGTCCGGTGTACGGATAGCGGCCCGTTGCCACGATATCGTGGCAGGTCATCAACTCCGGCTTCATGCGCTCCGTCAGCACAACGGCCATCTTCGTGGACAACTCGCGGAACGAAAGCTCATGCAGGTTTTTCCCGTCAAACTCCACATTTCCGCCGACCAGCTTTAACTGGCGGGTGATGCTTTTCAGAATCGTTGATTTACCGGAACCGTTCGGTCCGATCAGCGTAACGATCTCGCCTTTTTCGATGCCAATGCAGATATCTTTGATCAGCGGCTTCTTATCATAGCCGACCGTCAGGTGGTCCAGATGAAAATAATATTCATTCATATTCTCTTACCCCCTTTTCCGGCGCAGCATCATGAAAATGACGACCGGCGCACCAAAGATCGATGTGACCGTACTGATGGACAGCTCCAGCGGTGCAAACGCCATACGCGCAATCAGGTCGCACATCATACAGAAGACGGCTCCGCCGAGGAACGTTCCCGGGATTACGACGAGCGGACGCGATGTGCCGAGGCTCTGTTTGACGAGGAACGGGACGGCAATGCCGACAAACGAAATCGGACCGGCAAATGCGGTGACACATGCGGAGAGAATACTCGAAAGCAGAATCAGCGCGATGCGGAATACTTTGATGTTGACACCCATGCTCTGCGCATACGCCTCACCGAGCTGGTATGCACCGATCGGTTTTGCCATCAGGAACGTGATGACAAAGGTGATGCCGATCACAGCCGCAGAGATCGCTACGTTGCTCCAGCTCATGCCGGAGAAGCTTCCCTGTGACCAGCCGTGGAGGTTGACGATATCGGAATCCTCCGCGAAGGTGACAACAAAATCCGTGACCGCCGAGCAGATGTAACCGATCATAATACCGCCGACGAGAAGTCCTGCCATATTTTTGATCCGTCGGGACATCAGCAGAATGAAGCCGACGGAGAGAAGGGATCCTAAGAATGCTGCAACAATCATCGTGTAAGATGTGATATTGCGCGCCCACTCCAGATAAAAGATCATGGTCAGCGCCACGACCATTTTGGCTCCCGAGGAAATTCCAAGAACAAACGGACCGGCAATCGGGTTTTCAAAGAAAGTCTGTAAAAGGAAGCCCGACAGGGACAGAGCACCGCCCAGGATTGCCGCCATCAGAATACGCGGAAGGCGGATTTTCCAGATAATATTATACTCTTTCCCCTCTCCGGTCCGCCGCAGCAGAATCCGGAAAATTTCCGGAATCGAAATATTTACGTTTCCGGAATTGATATTCAGCACGGTGATGGCAGCGAACGCCAGAATCAGCACCAGAAACACAGCGGCATACCGCGAACGGCGCCGGAAGTTTTCCATATGGAAACTGTTCTCTTTTCCTGTCATATTTTTTTTCTCTGACATACGTTCCTCCATCAGGATAATTTTCTTAAGAATACCATCTGATCCGGATCGCCGCCCGTTACCAGAAGGTTAATGTCGTTGGTAAACTGTGCAATTTTATCGGTTGCCTGATACATCGATTTCTCGGTTGTCCAGACGTTGCCCTCTTTGACTGCTTTGTAATCGGCAAACATGGAATCCTTTGCCAGCAGGTCGTCCAGGGTTTTGACGGTGGAATCGATGCTTGCGTTGTAGATCAGGTAGTCCGCATCTTCGGCCGTATCGTAGAACTGCTCCATCGTGATCGGCACGGATGTTTTTCCGCTGTCGTCCTGGAGATCACGGAAGGCGTTGCGCGCACCGCCAAGCTCGATCATGTTGGAAATATAGTCCTCCGGGTTCCGCACAACGGCAGCTCCGCTCGTATTAATATAGAAGAAAGCGACCGTTTTTTCGGTATTCTGGAAATCCTTCAGATTTTCCACAACACTTGCCTGACTTGCAAAGAAGTCGGCTGCCTCCTCCTCTTTGTCCAGCATGGCACCGTAGAGTTTGATCCATTCGGTTCTGCCAAGAGGCTGGGATTCGTAGCTGGAACGGTCAATGAAGACCGGAATATCGAGCATCTCGATCATCTCCTGTACCTTCGGGGAATGGAGGATCATCGTGGATTCAATGGCCAGATCACAGTTCTCACTGACCAGAAGTTCGTAATCCGGCTCACTGTATTTTCCGGCGAAGATCATCGTTCCGGCATTCATCGCGTCAACGGCATCCTGTACGTACCAATTGTCTGCGGTTTCACCGGAGAGACGAATCGTATCGAGGGAGTCGATGGCATCGAACAGCGCCATCGGAGAGGTTGCTGCCATGTAGATGCGTTCCAGCGGCTGATGGATTACAATTACATCGGAATCGAGGTCATCCGGCGCCTCTTTTCCGTCCGGGACGAGCAGATACTGCGCGCCGTCTTTGACATCGAGCAGTTTATAGCCGTCTGTGCAGTAGTATACGTTAAAGCACTCGGCGTAATTCAGGACCATCTTGCTCTCGATGGTGATTCCGGTGATGTCCGGTGCGTCGCTGACATCGTCTGTCGTTGCGAAACCATCCGCGGATGCGGTATCACTCCCGGAGGTGCTGCTCTCAGCAGTGGCTTCGGAGGTGCTTTCACTTTCAGCCGTACTTTCCGAGACGGATGTGCTCTCCGTCTGGCTTTCGGAAACGTCTGCTGAGGATGCTGTGAATGTGCTGCTCTCAGAAACTGCCGAAGTGCCCGACGCGGACGATGTGCTGCTTCCCGTTGATGCGGTGCTGCCGCAGGCCGTCAGTGACATCGCTGCTGCAAGAAAAAGTGCGGCCCATTTTTTCAGCTTTCTTTCGTTTTTTCCTGTCATTTGATATTCCTTTCTTAAAGAAAAAGCCGCTGCCATATGGCAGCAGCCCTTTCTCATTTTTTGCTGCAAATTATTGTACTTATTTATTCTCTTCTGCCTTTACCATCTGCTGGAACAGCTCGTTTGCCTGATCCTCGCATCCGAAGATCACGCCGTAGACTTTCAGCCACTCTGCTTTCGCAAGATCGGTCTTCTCGTCTGCGGAACGGTCAACCAGCATCGGAATGGTCAGGGTTGCCAGACGCTCTGCGGTGTCGGACAGACGCTCATTTTCCTCTTTCAGAAGTTCTTCCGGAGTCTTGTCTTCGTCTGCTTTCTCATCCGTTGTCTTATCGTCTTTATCGTCCTTCTGATCCTCAGCTTTGGTATCTGCGGTCTCGTCGGCTGCATCAGCATCTTCCTCATCTTTTGCATTTCCCGGAAGGAACTCAGATGGAAGAATTGCAAAGTCGATTTCGTCTTTTACCAGAGCTTTGTAGTCCAGATCATCGAATGCTCCGTCGAAGGAGATTTTTTTGTCTTCCATTGCTTTTGCAATGTTTTCGATCTGGCAGTCTTTCTGCTCCATGCCGACTGCTTTGATGCTCTCTGCTGCGTCTAACTGCTCGTCGAGAAGTTTCAGGGCATCCTCAGATGCTACGTATGCTTTCTCAACCGGAAGCTGGATCACGATCATATCTTTGTCCAGTCCTGCCGGAATCTCAACATCTTTCGGAACGATCAGATATTTGACAACATTGCCTTCGTACAGCTCTTTTGTCTTTTCGGTCAGATCTTTCGCTTTCTCAGTGCCGGTCTTTTTGGAATCGGATGCTGCTGCCGCTTCTTCCTCGTCGGTTGCTGCTGCGGTATCCTCTGCTGCTGCGGTATCGGTATCTTCTGCTTTCTTGTCGTCCTCGGTCTGTTTCTCCGGATCACGCTCGGTATCTTTTGTCATATCGATCTCCAGCAGGGTGATGCCTTCGTCGTAATGATACATCTTGAAGTACTCTGCGTAAGCAAGTTTTGTCTCTGCTTTGTATTCCAGTCCCATGATCTCTGGAGCGGTGGTATCCAGCTTGGAGTTATCGGTGCTGATCGTGGAGGTTGTTCCGTCTGCTTTTACAAATCCTGTGCTGGAAGAAGTGCTGCCGCCCTTCTTTGCTGCTGCCAGGGAGATGAAGATGTTGTAGGAAATCTCATGGGCAACGGACATTCTGGTGGTCATACCGATGATGGTATTGTTCTTGTTCAGCTCAACCGGAATGGTGAAGATGCTGCTTCCGCCGCTGACATTTGCCATGTATTTATTTCCGTTTGCTTTTACATATCCGTAGTACGGACTGCTGAATGCGATCGTTGCATAAGCCTGTCCGTTCGTTACAGTAATCTTGCTGCAGGAGATGGTTACCTTTCCGGATCCGCCGGAGAAGGAGAATCCGTCTGGTGTGTAAACGCCGTCTGCCAGTGTGGTTGCACTGTCTACTTTGGATGTGCCGCCGCTTAAGTCAGACTCATATTTGGATTCCTGCTCCGGTTTGGTATCGGCCGGTTTCTGGGTCGGTGCCGGAGTCGGGGTGCTGGTCGGTTTTACAACCGGTGTCTCAGATGGAGATACGGTTGGGGTATTGGTCGGAACGAGGGTTGGTTTCGGAGTATCGCCCTTGTTGTCATCCGACGGAAGGTCTCCGGTCTTTTTCAGGCTGGAAGATGCAATCGTGATGGCTCTGTCGTACCATTTGCCGCTCTTTACTGCATGAGCTGCTACAGCAAGTTCCTGATCCAGTGCTTCTACCGGGATTTCAAACTGCATTCCGGTTTTGGTTTCACCGTCTAAGGTGTAGTCCACTTTTCCGGTGGAAGCGATCCATGCGCCGCTCTCTGCTGCCGCATCTTTTCCGGTTCCCATATACAGATAATCATAGCCGCTTCCGCTTAAGGTGATAACTGCTGTCATTTTTCCGTTTTTCGCGGTCAGTTTTACGCCGACTACCTTGAACATTGCTGCATTAGTTGTTGCCTCTGCACTGTAAATACCATCTGCTACTTTATTGGTCTCATCTGCCGGAAGATCTGCGGTCTTTTTCAGACTGGAAGATGCAATAGTAATGGTTCTTGCATACCATTTATCCCGTTTTGCAGAATGGGAAGAAACAACAAGTGCCTGATCGAGTGCTGCTACCGGAATATCATACTGCATTCCTGTTTTCGTCTCGCCGTCTGCTGTTGTGTAATCAACGGTGCCGACGCCTGCAATCCATGCACTCTTGTCTGCGGCAGCTGCCTCTTCCGGTGTTCCCATGTACAGATAATCGTAGGCAACACCACTTAACGTGATGCGTGCTTTCATGTCGCCGTCTTTTACGGTCAGCTCTACGCCGACTACTTTGAACATAGCTGCGCCGGTCTCCGCGGTTCCGCTGTAGATACCGTTTTCTACTTTCGCCGGTTCCGGAGTTGGAGTTGCGGTTGGAACCGGAGTCTCACTCGGAGTCGGGGTTGCAGTCGGGACCGGAGTCTCGGTCGGCTCCGGTATCGGAGTTACTTCCGGTGTTTTACTTCCCGGAACTGCAAGATAAAGCTGCTTTTTGGTGTACCAGGTTCCGTCTTTCTTTCCAAGAACGATCGGAACGGTTGTGCCGGCTTTGTCCGCATCTACTTCAAATGTAAAGGAATAACCGCCGTTTGCTTCCTGCATTCCCTGGATAGCCGGTGTTTTTGCAAGGTCATCGTTCTTTCCAAGATACAGTTTATCAAATGATACGTTGTTTGTTTTCAGTGTAAGAACGAGTTTATCGCCCTTGTTGATCATTGTTGCCTCGGAGATGACGAACATTTTGAATACGCTGCCGTCCTCTTTGGTAACCGGTGCTTCTACACTGGCTGGCTTATTCGAGGAATCCTCACCTGGATTTTCGCTTGGAGTCTCGGTTGGTTCCGGTGTTACCGTCGGGATTGCATCGGTGCTGTGGATCGTAACGGTTTTATCAGCCCATGTTTTTTTCTTGGCTGAGCGAACGGCAACATCCATCTGTTTGTCAAGCTCTTCCACCGGAATTTCAAAACGATATCCGGTCTTTTCTGCACCGGTCTTCGTATCCGTATAGGTTTCGCTTCCTGTCGGAGCAATCCAGCTCTTTTCATCTGCTGCGGCAGCTTCTGCTGCTGTTCCCGTATACAGGTAATCATAGCCGGTTCCACTCAGCAGAATGGATGCTTTCAGTTTTCCATCTTTTACGATGAGTCTGGAAGAAATCACACTGAACATGCTTCCGGTTGCTTCTGCAGAAGTCTCATACTCACCATCTGCCGGTTTTGCTGCTTCCGCTGCTTTTGTTTCTTTCTTCTCGGCTGTATTGGATGTCTCATTTTGGGTTGTTTCTTTTACTTCCGTTTTCGGCTGTTCTGCCGCCGGACTGGTATTCTCTTTTACAGCATCTTTGGTTTCTTCTTTTGCCGGTGTTTCTTTTCCAGCATCTTGGGAAGTCTCATCTGCTGCTTCCGGCTCTTTTTCTGTGGTATCGGCAGTCTCTTCACCGTCTTTTGCAGTGTCCTCTGCAGTATCTTCCGAAGCATCCTCATCTGCGGATGATGTCTCGGTCTCGTCAGATCCTGCCGGTGTCTGATCCTCTGCAGGCGCGGCCGGTGTTTCCGTCGGCTCTTCTGCCGGAGTCTCTGCAGTGCTTTCACTGCTCTCGGTTTCTGCCGGTGTTGTTTCCGGTTCTGCCGTCTCTGCTGTTTCTTCGCTCTGCGGCGCTTCCTCTGCGGCTGCGCTGCTTTCTGTCTGTGCTGCTTTTTCCTGCATATCTGCTAATACGCTGGCAGTCGGGCTCATGATCATGGACGCCGACAGCAGCAGTGCCAGAAATTTGCTTGAATTTCCTTTCATAACTTCTCCTTTTCTTCGGATCTCCTTCGCGCATCTGCTCCGGATTCCGTCTGACTTTTTCAGGCAGCTGGGCGGTGCCTGTCCCCGTCAATGATGTCTCCCTGCAAGTAATCTTGTTTTTGAGGACACATTTTTTCTGCGAAAAGACAAACAGACATCTGCTTTTTCTGCAAAAGAGTTTCTCCACCGGAGCTCTTTTTCGGACGCATGGCGACAAAAAAGCAGATGTCCGATTTTACTTCGTACATCTTTCCATGAATATATATGCTTTTATCGGAAGCGATTCACTAACCTTTCCAGCAGGTTTCCTGACTCGCAGATCTTCACGGCAGCCGCGCCTTCTCATGCGTTTCGCACAATGGCATTTCTGCAGCTAACACTCCTGCTTACAGTGACCGGATCGCTCAGGATTTCCACCTGATTCCCTTTTATCTTCGCGGATTCTTTTTCAAATCCGTTCCGCACTGAAAAGTCCCTTATTTCATTCGTTACTGATTATAGCAAAGCCGTTTTGGAAAGTCAAATGAAAGGCCACGGAAAAAGCGCATAAAATCAGCATTTTTTACATACTTTATGATAACTGTCCGCACCGGAGCCTATTCTATGAAACCAGCTTCTCTGCACCGCCGCATCCTGTTCCCTCTGCTTCTGTGCGGCGGACTTCTTTTCGCCCTGCTGTTCTGGTATTTTTCCCCGTTCTTTTCCCCTGGTGAGAACCGCCGGTTTTCCGCGTATGTGGAGGAACGGTTCCACTCCGAGGTAACCTCTTCTGCCATCACGCTCCACTATACCCTCGCTGATCCGGCTTCCCGCGGAATTGCCCCCGGCACCGCCTCGTTCGGCACGGTTTCCATCCCTGACCGCACCTCGTATGATGCCCTGCTGCAGAGTGTGGAAACAACGCTCACATCCTTTCATCGAAACCGCCTCTCCGCGGAAAATCAGATCACGCTCGATCTTCTGCTCTACGAGCTGAACTGCGAGAAAATGCCGGGCAGCACCAGCCTTCTTGCGGAACCGCTCGGTCCGTCGCTCGGGATTCAGGCACAGCTTCCCATTCTGCTCGCGGAGTACCCGTTCCGCACACAGCAGGATATCGCCGACTACCTCCATCTTCTGCAGGATCTCCCGCGCTATTTCTCCGATCTCATCGCACTCGAGCAGGAAAAATCCCGGCAGGGCGTGTTTCAGAATGACCTTGCGGTCGATGGCATTATCCGCCAGTGCAGTGCTTTTCTCGCCGACGCGGATACACCGGAAAGCCATCTGCTCCACACCGTTTTTCAGAATAAACTGCAGGCGTCTTCACTGTTTTCTGAGGCGGAAAGGAATCTCTGTCTGCAGACGCATGAAAAACTCCTTATCTCCTGTGTTTTTCCCGCCTACCGCTCTCTTTCCGATGCTCTTTCTTCACTCCGCGGCAAAGGAACACAGAACGCCGGCGGTCTTTCCCGGCAGGAAGGCGGACTTTCCTACTATGCGTATCTTCTCCGCAGCCGCGTCGGTGTTGACGCTTCACCAGAGGAGCTGACCCGCCTTTTAACACAGCAGCTTGCGGACCAGTGTGCCGAAATGCAGATCATTCTCGATCAGAATCCGTCGCTCTCCCTCTCCGAGCAGGCGCTCGTGCTGCCGTTCTCCACGCCGGAGGAAATGCTTGCCGATCTGCAGAATGCCGTTTCTGAAGATTTTCCCGTTCTTTCGGGTATCGCATACGAAGTAAAGACCGTGGATGACTCCCTCAAGGATTTTTTAAGCCCCGCCTTTTATCTCACACCGCCCGCCGATGTCAATTCACCCAACTCCATTTACCTGAATCCCGCGGATGAAATGACCGGCATCGAGCTGTATTCCACACTTGCCCACGAGGGCTTTCCCGGCCATCTGTACCAGACCGTCTCGTTCTCGCGCTCCGACCCGCTTCTGATCCGCCATCTCTACGCGCCGTCGGGTTATGTGGAAGGATGGGCAACCTACGTTGAATCATATGCCTGCCGCTACGCCGCACGTAATCTCGATGCAAACACGCAGGCGCTCTGCCGTCTCTGGTATCTGAACCGCTCGGTGCATCTTATCCTCTGCTCGCTGCTGGATCTCGGAATCCACAGCCAGGGATGGCTCCTCTCGGATGCGTCAGCCTTTCTGGCGCAGTTCGGCATCACGGATGCGTCGGCCGCTGCCTCTTTATATCAGTATATTCTCGAGACACCGGCGAACTATCTGAAATACTGTGTCGGATCGCTCTCGTTTTCGCAGCTCCTCTCGGAAGTGCAGAAACAGGAAGGTGACTCATTCTCATTGATCGGTTTCCATGAAAAACTGCTCCGTCTCGGGCCTCTGCCATTTCCGCTCGTAGAAAAATATCTGTAAACGGTTCGCCCTGCTGAAAAAAAGATCCCACAGACTTTCTTCTATAAATAATAAAAAGTTCTGTGAGATCTTTTTCATTTTCAAAATTCTTTAACCTAAATTGTAAAGAGATGGATCTGTCGGCCGCTGCGGATCAATAACAGAGGCAGAATCAAACAGATCGCTTGTTCTATCCTCGCCGCCTCCGTAGAGGTTCTGGTACAGACGGTATCCATCCAGGTTTCTTCGTCCCATACGCAGGTAATTGTCTCTTACCTGAACGAAATACTGGGAGGAATCTACGTTGCAGTAGATGTTGAAGCCCTGACTCTTTAAGTAAGCAAACTTCTCATTGTCCATCGTGTAATCGTGCCAGTCGGAAAGATCCTGTCCATGTGCAAAGATGATGATATCGCTTCCGCCGATGAGCGGTGCAACATACGTCAGCCATTTCTCGGTATCCGCCTGGATCGTCTCGATCGGTTTGTCGCCGACACGGATATGGCCCCAGGTATGGCTTGCGAATGTCCAGCCGTCTGCTTTGATCGCATCGGCTACTTTTTTCGCCTCCTCGCACTCTTTATCCCAGTCGAAATCCGGGTGTGCATCAAGCCATGCTACCTGATCATCCGTCAGATCTTCTCTTGTCTTGTAATCACCGTCGGTGCGGTATCCGAGGATTCCGTCGTAGCCGGTCAGTGCTACGGTTCCGCGCGCATTATGGTATACGGCATCCGGATGCGCTTCGATAAACTGATCCATCAGCGGGATGCAGTCGTAAGCACCGGTCACAACAGTTCCGTCATCCTGAATGTATTCGCAGGTCGGTTTTCCGTCGTCGCCGACTACCATCTTGCTGGCAATGCCGCGTCCGTCGTAAGAGTGGTAATAGGAAAGGTCATCCAGAGAAAGAACGAATGCTTTCTTGCCCTCCGGCAGGTAAATGTCCCCTTCCTCGTAATGAACGGTTCCGTCATCATCTACGGTCTTTTTCACGAGATCGTTGATCGAAACCATGACATATCCTCTGTCGTACATCTGCTGGGTGATCGCGTTGAACTCATCCACGGTGGTCATCCACTGGCAGAAGCCTGCGGTCTGTGCGTTGTCCTGATAGAAAGCTTTCTGCGGATCGACTACAAGAGAATGATAGAAAATGTGGGTTACTTCGTTGACGTTGACGCGCACACAGGCATCTCTCGTGCTGGTGTACTCTGCTACTTTTGTGATGATATCCGCGTCGGTCGCTGCGCCCTCTACGCTCTGGAGCTTTTCAATGGCTCCATCGTAATCGTATGTCTGCGCAAGTGCATCGGCTTCCGCCATAATCTGTGCTTTCGTTGTCGGCGCTTCAGCACTTCCCGTGCTGTCCGACGATACGGAACCGTCCACCTCTGCTGTTTTCTGATCCTCTTTTTCCTGTGCTTTCTGCTGGATTTTTTCTGTTCCTCCGGCCAAAGCCCAGATTCCAATGCCGAAGATGACAAGCAGAACACATAGAATTCCTGTTTTGATCATCAGCGCACGCTTCCGCTTTCTTCTTCGGAGCTCCTTTTTACTGATGTTTTTTTTCTCACTCATTTTTCCTTCCTCCCAAAACAGCTTTTGCTTTTCTGGCAAATATTACAGTTTTACCGGACTGACAGAAATTCAGCCCGGACTCTGCTCTTTCTATTTTAGCTCAAAATACCGGTTCTGTCGAGTAGGTTTCCGGCAGGTTAAGAGAAATGTAAGAAAACCGGTAACGCTCTTTCTTTTATGCGCGCTGGCCGTGTGCCTCATACATGAGAACGGCGGATGCAATCGCTGCGTTTAACGATTCCACTTTTCCTTCCATCGGAATACGGATCAGGCACTCGGCGGCCTCTGCCATTGCATCAGTCAGGCCGTTTCCCTCATTTCCGATCAGGAATGCCGTTCCTTTTGTGTAATCCTCCTCGCGGTAGGAATGCACGCCGTGCAGATGTGCCGCGTACGTACAGATCTTCCGCGCTTTTAAGCCTTTTACAAATCCGACCGCATCGTCGACGATCAGAAACGGCATACGGTAGATCGAGCCCATCGTCGAGCGGATCGTTTTCGGATTGAAGATATCCGCGGTACCGCGGCTCATGATGATGCCGGTGACTCCTGCGCCCTCTGCGGTGCGGATGATTGTTCCGACATTTCCAGGGTCCTGCAGATCCTCAAGTACCATCAGAAGCGGTGTCTTTCCGTTGTCCATCACCTCCTCTTCGGTGTAATGCGGCATGCGGATCACACTTAAAACACCCTGCGGCGTCTTCGTGTCGCACATGGACTGGAACACGCGGTCGTCCACTACTTCGTATTCTGTCCCGTCGGACGGCATTTCATGCATTTTGCTGCCGCTCTCAGACACATATACTTTTTTCAGCCATTCCCGCGGCGCTTCCTGGAACATTTTCCAGCCCTCCGCCACGAAAACGTCCTGCTCCCGGCGTTCTTTTGCTTTTTTGTTCAGCGCAATAATGTTTTTTACCTGTGCATTGCTGCTGCTTGTAATCATGAATGGTCCCCTCATTTCCTGTTTTTCATCAATTTGGCAAGTTCTTTGTTTTCGCCGATCAGAATCAGCACTTCCTCTGCGCGGAGCAGCGTCTTCGGATTGACCGTGACACGGATGTCTTCCCCGTCCTTGACGGCGATTACGTTGATACTGTATTTCTTCCGCAGATCCAGCTCCTCGAGGTTATGCCCCGTCCACGCTTCCGGCACGGGAAGCTCTACCATGGAGAACGAATCCGACAGCATGAAGAAGTCCTGGAAGCCGCCGGAAATCAGGCTTTTTCCGAGGCGGATGCCCGTCTCACTCTCCGCCATCACGACGCGGTCCGCGCCGACTTTTTTCAAAATATTGGCATGCATCTGGCTCATGCACTTTGCGATGACGAGCGGCACGCCCGCCTCTTTTGCCTGCAGGGTGGCGAGGATGCTCGACTCCATATTTTCGGAAATGCCAACGATCACCACATCCATATTGCTGATGCCAAGAGATGCGAACACACGACTGTCCGTGATGTCTGCACGCGCCGCATAGGTAACAAGATCGGCAATTTCCTGTACCGGCTCAGCGTCTTTATCAACGGCAAGCACTTCTTTTCCTGCCTGCGCAAGTGTCGTTGCTACAGAAAAACCAAACTTTCCAAGTCCAATGACTGCATACTGTTTACTCATTTCTTTTCCTCGTTTTCTGAAATCTGTCCTGTTTTTTATTTTCCCAACTATCCAATCAGAATCCGCTGCTCCGGTCTCTGAATATCGACATCTTTTCTTCCTGTTCTGCGGCGCAGTGCGACAGCCAGCGTCACCGGCCCGATTCTTCCCATAAACATAACCAGAATAACAATCACCTTTCCCATAAAAGGAAGCGTCGGCGTCAGGGAACGGGTGAGGCCCACCGTTGCAACCGCAGAAATAATTTCATACGTACAATCCAGCAGCGGGCTTCCGGTTACGGAAATCAGCAGCACGGTGGCAGTAAAGACTGTCGTCAGTACAAAAAAGAAAATGACGACAGCGGTACGGATATTTTCTTCCATCACTTTCCGCCCCCAGGCCACCGTATCTGAGTCTCCGCGAATATAGGAGGCAACCAGCACAACCAGAATGGCAACCGTTGTCGTCTTAACACCACCTGCCGTTCCCATCGGGGAGCCACCGATGAACATGAGAACCATACTTACCATTGCAGAGCTGTCCGAGAAATCAGCCTGCGGGATCGTCTCAAAGCCTGCCGTTCTTGTCGTCACGGACTGAAAAAAAGCCGCCATGACCTTCTGCGCCGGTTTCAGGCTGCCAAGTGATGGCGCGTGATTCCAGTCCAGTGCAAGAATCAGCAGTGCTCCACCGAACACCAGAATCATGGTTGTCGTTAAAACCAGTTTCGTATGAAGCGTGAATCCTCGCACAAAATTTTTACGGGGCCGTTTTCCCTTCACAAGCTCCTGCACCCGCTCCATAACTTCCCACCAGACGGGAAAACCAAGACCGCTCAAAAGAATCAGTCCCATCGTCGTAAAGTTTATCAGCGGGTTCGTTACAAATGGAGCAAAAGAGGCTTCGCCAACGAGATCGATTCCCGCATTACAGAAAGCGGAAACGGCGTGAAAAATACTGTAGCCGATTCCCTTCCAGAAGCCATACTCCGGCACAAACCAGAAGCTATACAGAACCGCCCCCGCAATCTCTACGGTTGCTGTTCCAATCAGAAGCCGGCGCACGATGCCCACACTGCCCTTTAAAACCGGCAGATTATAGGTATCCTGAATTAATTTCCGGCTCTGCAGACTGATTTTCCGGCGCAGGATCAGAAACACCATCGTCAGGCACGCCATGATGCCAAGACCTCCGAACTGAATCAACCCGAGGATCACAATTTTTCCAAAGGTACTCCATGTCGTCGCCGTCGGAACGGTGACAAGGCCCGTCACGCAGACAGATGTCGTTGCGGTAAACAGGGCGTCGAGCCAGTAAACGCTTTTTCCGTCCGCCGCAGAAACCGGCAGGCACAGAAGAATCGTTCCCAGCAGGATTACCGCCGCAAATCCCAGCATCATAATCCGCTCCGCCGGTGTGTGCCATTTATTTTTGCTTTGTTTTTCGGCCATCGCTCCTCCTATTCTGCCGCTTCATTTTCTGCTTCACTGCTGTAGTAGAGCTTTCCGCTCTCACTGTCCGTCACGGTAATATCCGCAAAATATTCCCCGCAGGAACCCTCACACTGGTAATAGACGTCAAACGAAACCGTCATGTCATCTTCTCCTTCCAGGTATTCCGCGTGAACCTGATTTTTCGCGGTCCGCGTCGTTCTGCTCCACACTTTATCATCCGCAAGAAGCTCCTTTTTGATCTTCACAGGAAATTCACTGGATGCAATTTCGTGCTGATTGGACTCGTTTTTGATCCGGTAATAGAGATTCATGTACAGCCCGTCATCTTCCTCATGGAAAAACCAGCCGTAGATATCATCCTCCGCAACAATCGTCGGCTGGATCAGCTCAGCGTTTGTTTTGGTCGTGAATGCATTCATCTCATGCGTAAACTCATTCTGCATCCGGCGATGCTTCATCAGCCAGCTGCCTTCCTTCACACCGGCCGCAGCCACGGCAAGAACGACAGCGCCGATGCAAAGGCCAATGATTTTCTTTTTTGTCATTATTTAATTTCCCCTTTTCTTTTCGAAACACAAAAATAAGATACCCCTAAGAATATACTTATGAGTATCTTATCAGTTTGCACATATAAAGTCAACGGAGCCAACCCGATCCAGCCTGCTGTTTTTGCCTCACCGAGTGCTTCTGCTACCATAAGCCGGCTGCTGCGGTTTGTAGAAAAGCTACGGAATCTGTGCTTTTTATTCTACATGAAATTGAGGGAAGATTGTGTTAAAGTTGCGTAAAATATGTTCTCAGGTTTATGCACTCGCAAGCACAAGCTCTCTTGTCTCCACAATCACGATCTCATCGATCGACACATGCAGTACCGCTGCCAGTACGATCAGGTTGTCGATTGCCGGCATGGCGGTGCCGTGCTGCCACTTGTAGATTGCCTGCGGGGTGGTGAAACCGAAAATTTTCTGCAGGTCGCGGACGGTAAGGCCTGCCTGCTGCCGCAGTCTTGTAATGTTTCTTCCTGTTGCTTCCATATCAATTGACGGAATTGCCATCATTTTTTTCTTCCTCCTTCTTGCGGAGGAATTTTACTGGTTTCCTCCGCCTCTATTCTGATGCTTTGAAATTGTAAACGGGACGCAGCACCTCCACGACATCGACCGATGCACGGACTATATCGAGAATATCATCCAGCGATTTGTACGCCATCGGCGCCTCGTCCAAGGTATGTTCGTTGACGGAAGTCGTATAGATTCCCTCCATGCTCTTCCGGTATTCCTCCAGTGCCAGGGTTTCCTTCGCTTTTTTGCGCGACATCAGCCGTCCGGCTCCGTGCGGGGCAGAATCATTCCACTCCGGATTTCCTTTTCCGACGGCGAGAATACTGCCGTCACGCATATTGATCGGAATCAGCACTCGTTCTCCTTTGTGCGCTGCGATTGCGCCTTTTCGGAGTATCATCTCGTTTGTGTCGATATAGTTATGAATCGTGTGGAACGCATCGGTGCCGGTAAGGCCGGTTCGTTCCAGCAGGATTTCCGCCATTTTTTCCCGGTTCCGGCGTGCAAACTGCTGGCAGATCTCCACGTCGTGCAGATAGGCTTCCAGATATTTTCCGGTCAGATAGCAGAGATCCTCCGGCATCTGCGCTTCGTCCGGTTTCCACTGCAGCTGTTTTAACGCCTCCTGGATTTCCTTTCTGCGGCCCTGCTCTTTGTAGGTGCGTATGAGCTCCTCGCGTTTTTCCAGGTACTCGTCATAACCGCGGTCCAGCCGCACTGCCAGATTCTGGTAATACTCTGCCACCTGTTTTCCGAGATTCCGCGAGCCGGAATGGATGACGAGATATTTTGTGCCGTCGGCGGCTTCATCGATCTCGATAAAATGGTTGCCGCCGCCTAAGGTTCCAAGCGACCGCTCCAGGCGTTTTGTGTCTTTTAATTCCCGGCTGCAGGCAAGTGTCATCAGATCAAAACGTTCCTGTCTCCCCTCCCAGACGTTCATGCCGGACGGGATAACATGTGCCGCCTCGTCGATTTTTGCAAAATCAAGTTCGGCTCTTCCAAGATTTACGGTGTACATGCCGCACCCGATGTCCACGCCGACGACGTTCGGCACTGCCTTGTCGCGGATGGTCATCGTTGTTCCGATCGTACATCCTTTTCCCGCATGCACATCCGGCATAATGCGGATCCGCGAGCCTTCCGTCATCGGATAATCGCACATGCGGCGGATCTGCTCGATGGCTTCCTCCTCTACGACCCTGGCATAGCAGATGGCTGTATTTACTTTTCCTTTGATTTTGATCTGATCCATTCCGGATTTCTCCCTTCTCAATTTGTTCTGATATAAAAATTTAATAGAAAAAGCCACCTATCCCATGTGTTCAACATAAGATAAGCGGCTCCTCTTCGTTCGTATCCAGTTGTCTGATGCGGTCGTCTAATTTGATCCTCCCGTATCATATTCCACAGAATCCGTTCTGTCGCTTTTCTCAATTGAACATATCAAAACAAAGCCACGCTGTTTGACGACAAACGTTGCTTCTGGGGTATGTTCTAAATTGCGGTAGCCAAAACGTATTCCTGCTGACATCTGTTTTCCCTTTCCAAAACCTTTTTAACCGGTTCTTTTTCTGCTTTTTCTTCACTGTATCACAAAATAACGATTTTGTCATTATACCAGCGGTTTAATCTTTCTCGAATTTCTCTGTATTTGCTTCGGAAACGAGGAATATCCCCGTCAATGACGAGGATATCTTCGATGCTTGTGTTTAATAATCTGCTTAAAATGAGAAAGTTGTCCAGACTTGGCAGGCACTTGCCGGAAATCCATTTATAGACCGCCTGTGGATTTTCAAAACCCATGGCATTCTGAATGTCTCTCACGGTGTATCCGCTTTCACGAAGAAGGGATTTGATGCGGCTGCCAGTTTCTTTCTGCTGGATTGACAAATAAATTGGTTCCATCCTGCACCTCCATATGTTTAAGCCATCCCGAAACACAGTTTTATCTTATCATCCGGTACTGGAAAAATCCAGTTTTTTCTTCCTGTTTCTACACAACCCGAATGATCTGTTCATACAAAAGGATTTTCTTTTCATCTACATTCCGATTGTCATGATAATGGCCGAAAAACCATTTCTGAAATTGTACGGTCTGTAAAATTTCTTCGAGATATTCCGCCTCACGATCCTTCTGGAATAGGCCTTCGCCGATGGCATCCTGCACGGACGATGCACAGCAGTGGGTTACAATAAAATCCACCCGATTGTCGTGTGCTGCAAGATTGTTCCGTCCCTCTTCCATCTCTTCTTCGGATGCAAGCTCCTCTTTCCACCAGCTCAGGTGATTGATCCGGTACGGCTTCCAGCCGCGGTCAAAAATCTCATCTCAACGACTCTCTTGCATATGCGCTTTCTTTTTTACCGGAAGAAGATGTTTAGCTCTCCTGTTTCTTTTCTTCTATCAAATGATGATTCAGCCATTTTCCTGACTTAAACCGGATGGTAAAGAGAATGGAACGCAGGCTCCAGTCTGCCGCCATGCCGATCCAGACGGCGATCGGGCCGAATCCCCATACGCGGCACAGGTAAATACAGAGACTCACACGGCACAGCCACATCGTACAGCAGGATGTGATCATGGAGAATTTTACATCTCCGGCAGCCCGCATACCGTATCCCGGGACAAACGCCATGACCCAGCAGAGCGGCTTTGCAATTGTGATAAAGATCATCATCTGCATGCAGAGCTTTGCACTCTCTGCTTCCATACCACCGATCATCGTAATCGGTTTTGTCAGCACAAATACCAGCAGACAGCTTGCAACGATAACCACTTCTGACAGCCAGCACAGTTTTTTAATATAGTAGATTGCTTCATCCTTCCGGCCCGCGCCGAGACACTGACCGACTACCGTCATCAGTCCGATGCCGACACCGATCGCAGCGACACCGTTCAGGTTCTCAAGTATGTTTGTCATCGCCTGCGCGGCAATGGCAACCGTGCCAAGTGTGGACACAGTGGACTGAATCGCCAGCTTTCCAAACTGGAACATACTGTTCTCGATTCCCGATGGGATACCGATAAACAGTATTTTTTTGATCAAACCAAAGTCCGGCCGAATGGAAAGATACTGCTTCACAAAAATCGGTTTGCTTTCATCCCGAAGCTTCCACAGTACAACAACCGCACAGAAAATACGCGAAATTAAAGTCGAAATCGCGGCTCCTTCGACACCCATGTGGAAGCCGAAAATAAGAATGGCATTTCCGCCGATGTTCATAAAGTTGGAAATCACCGAAATCACCATCGGACTGCGGCTGTTGTTCTGCGCCCGCAGAATGGATGCGCCCGCATCGTAAAGACCGATAAACGGGAATGACAGCAGCGTAAACAGGAAATACACCTGTGAATTTTTCATAACATCCGCTTCCACTGCCCCGAAAATCACGCGCAGCAGCGGAACACGGAAAATCAGGCAGCCCGCGGATAATGCGACGGACAAAACTGTCATAACAAAAAGCACCTGCTGTGCCGAACGGATTGCTCCATCCCGTTTTTCGCTTCCAAGATACTGCGAACAGAGAATCGCTCCTCCTGCCGCCAGCGCAGAAAGCGCCTGAATGACTAAGATATTAATGGAATCCACCAGCGAGACTGCCGAAATTGCGGCAGAACCGACATTGCTGACCATCATCGTGTCGACAGTTCCCATCAGGGAAGAAAGTAACTGTTCAATGATGATCGGAATTAAAAGTTTGCGAAGATCCGTGTTACTGTATAAATGAGTTTGTTTTGTTGTAGTTTTCATTGTTTTTACTTCTGCATGACCTCATCTGCCGGATATGCTTTGCCAGCCCTGCCTTTTCCACACCTTTCTTTTTTCTCTCCATTCTATTCCATTTGACGATCCATTGCAATCATTTCGCGAATTTTGCTCTTATCTGATTACTTTTCTATCTCATAATGACTTTTTCAGTCTTTCCAAATCTTCGCTGTCCGGGTGTGACAAAGCACGGTCAAAATTTTGAATCAGCAGATCAAGATTGGCCGGATGTTCCGGGTTTTCTTTCATTTTCACATACCGTTCACGCACAGACTGCGGCATCTTTCCCTGGCACATATACTCACCGATGACCGTATTGCTTGCATCGATCGACTGTTTGACTTGTCCGAGAATCTTTTCAAAATAGGCATCACTTCCACCAAATCCAGCTGTTCCAAACAGAAAAATCTTTTTATTTTTTAATTTCGACAGCAATTCTAATGTCTTTTGGTCCGCATTCCCTTTGTCCGTCCAAAATCCGATATAGCATACGTCGGATTGCGGTACCTGCGAATCGTTTGTGCCAAAATAATCGCATTTGTCCTTTGGCAATGTTTCATAGATTGCATCAGCCAGCTTCTTTGTATTACCCGTTAAGCTGCAAAACAGGATCGAATAATGTTCTTTTATCATAGCCCATACACCTCCAGTTCAGATATTATGTAGAAAATCCACTTTTTCGTAAATTGTATTACCTCTTCAGATCACATCTCGATTTCGCTTACGCTGCATCCCGATGTTGCTTCTCACTATTTCCTCTCAGGCTTTTAAGTCAAGCGGATATTCGCAATCCGCTTAGAGCTACTTGCTTGATTCAGTTAAACTTAAAAATATTAAGTCCGGTTTCTTCATCATGAACTCTGCCCACTCTTCCGTCAATTACCGTGATGACCAGCTCACAGGTTGCACTGACAACCGCTCTGTTCAGATGCCCTCCAAACACCTCACCCTTCTGATTTCCGGCACTCATATGAAGATGTGCATAATACTCTCCATCCATTGTATTGATTGTACCTGTCAGTGATGTAATTTCATAATATCCCTGGAAGCTGTTTGAATAATATTTCTTTTCGTCTGTCTTGTATACTCCGACTGTGAAATCATTGATCGCTCCAAGAGCCTGGATACTGGCAAGCTTTATATTCTCCTTTATGGCAATTGCCTTCAGCTGCTCCAATATTTCCTCGTCTTTGTCAATCCTTGCTACTATGACATTGTCAAATTTTCTGTATTCCACTTTATTCTCCTTTCTCTTTCCGCCTGCCACTGTTCAGACATTACTGCAATAACCTCAATATTTATTCAGGAAATGCTCCCTGTTCGGATACTCCTGCCGATATGCCCGGAGGGCGGCTTCCCGGAGCAGGGTGAATTCTTTTTCCATGTGAAGCAGGCGAGGCGCCTTGAACACGATCACACTGATCTGTTCGGCGATTTTTTTCGCGATTCCTTCTTCGGACAATTGTCCCATGCCGAATACCAGAGAGGTAAATCCTCTGCCTCCTCTGCTTACCTGAATAAATTTCAGGAATACATTGTACAGTTCATCTGCAAGAATTTTCTGGTATCCCTCCTCTGACTGCATGGCTTCCGCCAGGCACAACGTAGAGAGAATCCGGGCTCCCGTCTTTTTTCTGTCGCCTCCCAGATCCAGAGAGGTTCCTTCCGCCAGATACTTCAGTTCCATCAGGCATTTGACAAATTCATCCTTCTGGAGCCTGCGTTGTCCGTATCGGGCCGTCCAGAGCCGATCCCGGTATTCTTCTTCCCAGGCTTCCTCCTCTCCGATATGTTCTTTTAAGATCTGTTGCCGTTTTGCCGGATCTGTCTCCTGATAAAAATCTTTGGTCCATGTATGTTCCATATGTTTTTCCTCATTCTGTCAAGCGGATATTCGCAATCCGTTTCGCTGCTTGCTTGATTGGTTTAAAATAAAGACACGTCTTCACTTACTCTTTCTGCCTGCAAACGCAGTCTTCCTGCTTACATTCCGGAATGGGAAATCGTCTCTTCTGCGTTCAGGTACTCATCGATGTTGCTGCCGTCTACCTTCTGATATTCCGAAAAATAGTACCGGCCTTCTTTCAGGCTTTCCTGTTCAAAGTCCTCTCCCTCGAACAGCTCCACTGCCATTTTCGCCATTTCCTTTGCCTGATCCACTCTGTCATTTAGGATGCTGCCCTGCATCTCTCCTGCCTTTACGGCTTCCAGAGCCTCTTCCAGGCCATCAATTCCGAAGATCACCGGCCAGTCTTCACGGGCATAGCCTGCTTTCCGATAGGCCTCCACCGCCCCCAGTGCCATCTCATCGTTGTTGGACATGACAAGTTCGATCTTTTTTCCGTACTGGCTGATCAGACGGTTCATGCGGTTCTCCGCCTGTCCCCGGTTCCAGTCCGCTAACTGATAACTTAGCTTTTCCAGTATAACATCATTTTTCATCAGTGTCTTTACGGAATATTCCGTTCTGCTGATGGCATCCTGATGGCCCGCTTCTCCTTCCAGAAGCACATATTGGATCTTTCCGTCCTTGTTTTTATCGACTTCCGAATGGCTGTTGATGTATTCTGCTGCGATCTCACCCTGCATGATCCCGGATTGTTCTGCATCACAGCCCACATAATACAGCTTTTCCCACTGCACCAGGTCTTCTCTTACCGGTTCCCTGTTAAAGAAGATCACAGGAATGTCTTCATTCCTTGCCATTCGGATGATCCGGGACGGAGCTGTCCGGTCCACAAGATTGATACAGAGCACATCACAGCCGGCATCAATCATCTCTTCCACCTTTTCGTTCTGTTCCTGCTGATCGTCGTTTCCGCTTTTTGTCGATACGATAATCCTTCGTTCTTTGTTTTCCATGGCTTTCAGCTGCTCCTTCAGTTCATCCGTCAGTCCATTGATAAAAGGATCATCCTGCGTGTAGGTTATCACTCCGACCCGCAGGGTTTTCTCTGTCTGGTCCGACTTGCCGGAACACCCCGACAGCACAAGCACCGCACTCCCTATCGTGGCAGATAATAATACTGCCACCCTTCTTTTCTTTTTATTCATAGGAATATAAAAACCTTTCTAAATCTTCGTCCATAGAGAAATTTTCCTTGCCAAGTACCTGATATTCGGTTATATATCCTTGCATTTTATAAGACCTGTGCTCGATCCTTTTGGTTATTTCTTCCACACTTTTATAGCCGATTTCATATCCGTCCGGCACAGCCAGCCCCTGAATGTTTCCGTTATCCAGAAGTGCAATCGTCTTCAGACTGTAACCCACTCCATAGAGCTCTGCCCCCTTATATGTTCCATTTTCTGCCTGCTCTCCAAACTCTTCCAATATTCCTGCATCCAGGATGACAAGAGCATCCGCCTCTGTTTCCTTCTTCATCCGCTCCACAATGTCCTGTTCTTTTCTCCGGTAAATACACCAGCTGATCTTGCTTTCGCTGCCTTCCAGCGCCTCGTTCAATCCACAAATCTCCGCCTGTACAGCCTCGGACATTTTCCAGTCGGCGATAACTCCGATTTTCTGCTTTTTTGTTCTCAGCTGTTCTCCCAGCCACCTTCCGATCTCCCGGTAATCCGGCTGGATCGTGGGACTGGCAGTTTTTCCTTCTTTTACCGCCAGACCATCTGCAATCAGCAGATACGGTTTATTTCCACACTCTTTTTTCAGCATATTTTCCGTCTCATGACCGGGTGCCGGATATATGATAAAGCCATCAATATCGTTGTCCTTCTGTTCCCTGATAAATTCTCTTTCCACCTCCGGCCCGTCGATCTCTTCCGTATTGCAGATGATCATATGAACGTTGTTCTCTGCCGCAGCCTGCTTCATTCCCTTGATCAGGGCATCCCAGCGTTTGTCACCGGACTCCGGAAGAATCACCGCAATCCGGGGCTCTGCTACGTTCTGATCGAAAATCTTCCATACAAAGAATACTGCCAGCAGCAGCAAAAGAAACTCAATTATAAGAAATTTCATTCTGTTCTTTTTCATCCGCCCGGTCTCCTCTGTATGTATTTTTGTAATTCCAATGCTTCTGCGTTTTCCGGTGTATATGGGATTGCCGGAATACGGATCGTAACCCTTGTTCCTTCGTCCGGTTCGCTTTCTATGGAAAGTCCATATTCTTCGCCAAACATCAGCCGGATTCTGGAATGCACATTGATTACGCCCACGCCGGAACCGTGCTTCGGAACCTTGCTGTTATCCGTCAGAATATTTTCCAGGACTTCTTCCCGCATGCCCATCCCATTGTCTTCGATGGTGATCAGAATGTCCTCGTCTTTCTTTTTTCCGCTGACGATGATCATGCCGTCATCATCCTCATCCATATTTCCGACGCCATAATAGATGGCATTTTCCAGGATGGGCTGGATCACCAGCTTTACGATGCAGCAGTTTTCGATCTCTTCCTCGATTCGGAATTCTGTTTTAAACCGCTCTTTGTACCGGGCCAGCTGGATATTCATATAGCTTCTGCTGTGCTGCAGCTCATCCTTAATGGGAATGATGGTCTTACCGCGTGACAGGCTGACACGAAGCAATTTTGCCAGTTCAGAAATCATACGAACCGCTGCTTCATTTTCCTGGGCTTCCACCATCCACGTGATGGATTCCAGTGTATTATACAGAAAATGGGGGTTGATCTGGCTTTGCAGGGCATCCAGTTCACTTTTTCTTCGTTCATTTTGCTGCCGGATGATCTCGTCCATCAGTTTTTCGATCTGTTCATAGGACTTCTGCACAGAATGTCCCAGATGGCGGATCTCCGAGGAGCCGCCGATATAGATATCCGGTTTTCCTCCTGCCTCGTGGGCCTTGACGGAAGCATCCAGCTCCCGGATCGGTTTGGATATCTTCCGGGAAACCAGCTGGTTTCCCTCCAAAAGCATGACCATAAGAACCAGAACAGTAGCAAATACATAGTAACGGAAGTTCTTGTAGTTTGCCGCCTGCACACTCTCCGGCACAACACCGATCATTTTCCAGCCTGTATAGGCTACGCTGCCGACGATCACGGTCTCATTCTGACTGTTGGAATGGATCTCATAGGTTCCGTCCTCGTATTTTGCCGTTTCCAGACTGTTTTCTTCAAATAATCCACGGTTTAATTCCGTTCCCCGGGGATGATAGATCATCTCTCCGTCCTGACTGATCAGATAATAGTAGATTCCGCCGGAACAGTCATTGATCTGCTTCATCACGTCCCTGATCACAGAATATTTCATATCCAGTAAAAGAATACCGGTTTCCGGTGTCTCTCCCTTGTTGACATCTACATACCTGCTCAGGGAAACGACCCATTGGTACCGATAAGATCCGTCCTCAAACAGTTCCTGGATATGCGGTGTGGAAAAATGTATATTTTCAATGGCATCTTCCGCATTTTTATACCATTCCTGCGTCTGCACCTTCACATTTTTCTTTTCTGCCGCCACCGGCTCTGATGCGATCAGATTTCCTTTTGGGTCATACAAAGCCAGACTCTGAATTTTATCGGAGTTTGTCTCATAGAGCAGGCTAAACTGCTCCGAGAATTCCCGGCTGGATATATCAAACTGCTGGACTATGTTGTAGTTTGCCCCGTTTAGGATCTGCCGGATATCCAGCAGGTCTGCATTTAACCGGTCTACGGTAGCCTCCACAGTAGCTTCCGTGTTGTCTACCGCTGTTTTTTCCAGAGCCAGCTTGAATCGATGGTAAAGCAGCAATCCCATTACAATGATCGTAACCAGTGAAATCGCCATAAGGACAGACAGGATGATCGACTGTATGTTAAATACGATATTCTTCCGGGAATCCGGATTTCTTTTTCTATCTTTCATGTATTTTCCCTTTCACCTGTTCCCTCTTTTCTGCCTGATGTACTCTCGGAGTCTTTCTGTGCTTGCTCTTTCTGCTTTCCGTCTTTTTATTTTCCGGAAGCTCTGTATTTGGAAGGGGAAACACCGAATTTCTTTTTGAATACATAGCTGAAGTAGTTCGCATCCTGATATCCTACTTTTTCTGCGATCTTATAGCTTTTTTCATCGGTGTTCAGCACCATTTCTTCTGCCCTGTCCATTCGGTAATCGGTAAGATAGGAGACAAAGGACTGACCGGTCTCCTTTTTAAAGATGGACGAAAAGTAAGAATTGGACACCCCAAGATCTGCGCACACATCATCCAGCGAGAGCGCCGGTTCCATATATCTGTCTTTTACGATGTTCTGCGCATCGGTGATGATCCGTCTGGAGGTACTGTTTCTGGTACTTCTCAGTTTTTCGCTGATCGCCATAGACATATTGATGATCCAGTTTGTCATAGAGCTTTCATCCAGCTGAGTCACTCTTTCGTAAAGATTCTGTACATTTCCGGAAATTTCATTGAAATCCATGGAATTATTGGCACAAAATTTGAAAAAGCCGCTGACAATCTCCATGGTGGCCAGATTGTACTGGCTGATGGTGGCTGCATTCTTATGGAGCTTTTCTGTCTCTTTGATGGCTTCTTTCCGGATCTTTTCCTGATCCCCTACATGGATGGCACGAAACAGCTCCTGCATCTTTGTTTCTTCTAAGGGAACCGCCTTTTTTGACTCTTTGGGAACGATCTCTGCGATATTGATGGCTCGTTTCGTTCCGTACAGGACACGGTAGGATACCGCCTCTCTGGCTCCCTCGTAGGAAATACTGATATCGTACAGATTGTTGCAGACGGTTCCGACCCCTGCGGTAACCGCCGCCCCCATAATTCTCCATGCCCAGCGGCAGAACCGGTCACACTTGTCCGTCAATTGAGCTATCTCATCTTCTGAATGGAGTTCCATAATCAGAATGGTATTACCCATATAGATGAATTCCTGGCAATTACAGTTCTCCATCAGCCGCTGTTTGATCTCCCGTTCCACAGACATGGATAATAATAAGGGATTCATCCCATCCGGCACATCATTTTCCGAGGTATGAAAGATAATACAGCAAAACAAAGGTCCCTTCATATCCACCTGATAATCCAAAAGGAATCGTTCATAGTCCTCTTCTCTGACTCTTCCTTCAATCAGGGAAATGAAGAAATTGGACTGCAGCTTTGGTAATACCTCCTGGAAATAGTCTTCCAGTTTTTTTACATTTAACTTTTCTTCCCGTTCCCTGTCCAGTGTGGCTTTCAGCTTCATCAGGCTTTCTGACAGCTCGGTGGCGCTGATGGGTTTCAGCATATATTCCTTAATTTCCAGATGGACGGCCTCTTTTGCATATTCGAATTCATCAAAACCGGTGCAAAGCATAATGTAAATATTGGGATAGTCCTGGTTCAGCTTTCTTGCCAGCTCCAGTCCATCCATATAAGGCATCTTAATGTCCGTCAGCACCACATCAGGCTGAAGCTTTTCCACCAGCTCCAGAGCCTTCACGCCGTTGGTGGCACTTCCCACTACGTCAAATCCCAGATCATTCCAGCGGATCTTTTTTTTCATAACATCGATGACCTCTACTTCATCATCGACAAGAATCACTTTATATTGTTCCATCCTTATCCTCCTGTTTTGCGGAGCATATTATTGTTCCTTTATTATAGCAGAAGATTGCTCTCTGCTGAATGAATAGTTACAAAAATTTTGTAATTATTCAGAGCCCCATCTCGATTCCGCTTACGCTGCATCTCGATGTTGCTTCTCGCCATATGAAATTCCAGAAAAATAGCTCATTCATGTAAACATGATTCGCGATTTTTCTTCCATTTCGCATGGCTCTGAATAGTTACAAATTTTGCCAGAACAGAACAAAAGACCGCCCTGGTCATCCATCGGACGACCGGGCTGTCTTATATTCTATCTGTTTATGAAGATGTTGGAATCAAAAGTTTTTCTGACCCCTTTGATACCAGATTGCTACGTGCTTTGCACTCCTGGTATCTTTATGAATGTCTCATTATTTTTTCTGTACATATTTCAGACAGTCAAGTGTTACAGCTGCCAGAATAATGATACCTTCGAAGATGAACTGAAGGTTGGTATCAATACCCAGAATCGTCAGGGCATATGTCAGGGAGGTAAAGATCAGTACACCGGTTACAACTCCGGAGATCTTACCGATACCACCGGTAAAGGATACACCACCAACTACGCAGGCTGCGATGGCATCCATATCCCATCCCTGTCCGTAAGCTGCACTACCGGAACCAACCATACGGTTACATTCCAGCCAGGAACCGAAGCCATACAGGATACCTGCCAGCATAAATGCTCCCATTGTTACTTTAAATACAGAGATACCGGATACTGCTGCCGCTTCCGGGTTTCCACCTACCGCATACAGGTTTTTGCCAAACGTTGTTTTGTTCCAGATAAACCATACAATGGCAACTGCTGCAACAGCCCACAGAATGATGGTCGGGAATTTTCCGATCTGCGGAATGAAGGTATTCGGGATGGCAGAATCAATCGCACCGAAGGATACACCCTTGGTCGCATAGGTAACCAGACCGAAGATGATCAGCATGTTCGCCATGGTAGAGATAAACGGATGCATTTTGAATCTCGCCATGAAGAATCCGGCAATCATGGCAAATGCTGTCGTAAGGATTACACACATTAACAGTGCAAACAGTGCTTTCGCTGTAGCAGGCATAGCGGAGAAGTCAAATACATGTCCGAATACGGCACCTGTATTGATTCCGTTATGCATGATGATGGTTGCTGTAACCATACCCATACCAACCATACGTCCTACGGAAAGGTCGGTACCTGTTAACAGGATCAGACCGGCAACACCAAGTGCAAGGAACATACGCGGGGATGCCTGCTGTAAGATATTCAGGATGTTGGTAACAGTCAGCAGCTGTGTATTTTTGACGATCGGTGTGATGATACACAGTGCGATGAAGATCAGAATGATTACGATATACAGACCGTTTTTGTACAGGAACTGAGATAAATCGAAAGTATATCTGTAATTTTCCAGTTTCTGTATTCTCTGCTGCGGGAATGTAAATTTGGAAGCCCGCAACAGGTCGATCAGGTGATATTTATGCATGAATGCTTCATGTCTTCTGTCCTTGATCTCCTGAAGCTTCGATTCGTGAGCCATCTGTGCATCAAACAATTTATTTTTGAGCACATATTTCTCAGCCTTGATCTCTTCTGCATCCTTCAGAGAAGCAACCTTTTTCTGATGCTCGCTCTTCAGATCTGCTTTGATCTTCTCATATCTGCTGTTTTCTTCTGCTTTTGCAGCTTTGCAGCTTTTGTTTACTACGTCGTAATAATCCTTTTTGTAATGCGCAGCCAGATAGCTTTCTGCCTCTGCGATCAGCTTTTTGATTTCTTCTTTGTTGTCTGCTTCTACTTTTTTTGCATTTTCCAGCTCTTTTTTGCTGTTTTCAATGATCTTATCTCTCTGTGTTGCGGATAAGTTCTTGTTTTCTTTTGCGATCGCGATCTGTTTTTTCAGATCGCTCACTTTGTCAAAGCCGTCTGCACGTAATGCATCGATTTTTTTCTGGATTTCTTCCACATATTCATCGATCGGCTTCAAAAGCTTTGCTTCTTCTTCCGACGAAATAATAACGCTGTTTTCTGCCATTTCCAATTTTCCTCCTGTTACAGGTATTTAGCACTGAGTCTCAATAATTCTTCCTGGTTTGTTTCTTTGGTATTTACGATTCCGGCCAGACGTCCGTTAGACATAACACCGATTCGGTTGGTAATACCAAGAATCTCCGGCATTTCGGAAGAAACAACGATGATTGTTTTTCCCTGTTTCGCCATATTGATAATCAGTTCATAGATTTCATATTTTGCTCCAACATCAATTCCTCGTGTCGGGTCATCCATCATGAATACGCTCGGTGAACGTTCCAGCCATTTACCAAAGATAACCTTCTGCTGATTACCACCGGAAAGGTTGGCGATCATATCATCCGGTCCCATACATTTTGTATGCATGATCTTGATTTCTTCAGCCGTTGCACGCACCATCTTGTCATGCGACAATGCGATTCCGCTCTTATAATGCTTCATATTCGCAATGGTAGTATTGAATGTAATATCGCCCTTCAGGAACAGACCATTGGCTTTTCTTTCCTCTGTAATCAGAGCAAATCCGTGATCCATGGCATCCTTCGGGGAGGAGAAGTTCAGTACCTTTCCGTCATATACGATATTTCCTTCTGCTCTTGTACGAATTCCGAAGATGGTCTCCAGAAGTTCGGTACGACCGGCACCGACCAGACCATAGAATCCGAAAATTTCTCCTTTTTTAATATCAAAAGAAATATTCTGCAGTTTCGGTGCATATTTTGTTGATATATTCTGTACGGAGAGAATCGTTTCTCCCGGTGTATTGTCTACAGGCGGAAATCTGTTGTCCAGAGAACGTCCAACCATGGCGGCGATCAGTTCGTTCATATCCGTTTCTTTACTTGGCTTGGTCATGACCAGGCTTCCGTCTCGCAATACGGATATTTCATCGCAGATTTCAAATATTTCATCCATTTTATGTGAAATGTAGATCAGGGCAATTCCCTGTGCCTTCAGCTGACGCATCATCTTAAAGAGCTTTTCAACCTCCGGTGCAGTCAGGGATGATGTAGGTTCATCCAGTACAATGACTTTTGAATGATAGGAAATCGCTTTTGCGATCTCACACATCTGCCTCTGAGATACAGACATTTTCTTCATTGGCTGCGTCAGATCAACTGTAATTCCCAGCTTTCTGAACAGGTCTGATGTTTCTTTTTTCATTCTTCCTTCGTCGATCACTCCAACGGAATTCTTTGGGTATCTTCCAAGGAACATGTTATCTACAACACTTCTTTCAAGACACTGGTTCAACTCCTGGTGTACCATTGCCACTCCGTTTTCCAGTGCATCCTTCGGACCGGAGAAATTCACTTCTTTTCCGTCCAGTACGATGGTTCCTTCATCTTTCTGATAGGTTCCAAAGAGGCATTTCATCATTGTCGATTTTCCGGCACCGTTTTCACCCATCAGTCCCATAATGGTTCCAGGTTTGACATTCATGCTGATATGTTTCAGAACCTTATTTCTACCGAACGATTTGCTCATGCCGTTAATCGATAAGATATATTTATTCTTATCTTCTGTCATAGCTGCGCTTCCTTTTCTTAGTAAAGAAGGGTATCATTGCTGACACCCCTCTATAATTTCATTCATTTACGGTAACGATTCAGAGACCTCATCTCAATTTCGCATGGCTCTGAATCGTTGCCATTTACACTTTTATTCTGTCTCTAAATTATTTGGAGAGAAGTGATGTATATGCTGCTGCATTATCGGTCTTAACCATGTTAATTGCAAAAGCATCATACTCGCTCGGGTTTCCAAGACGGTTTGTGATATTGGACTCTGTCTGTCCGTCTCCACCGATGTAATCTACCTTCAGGTTCAGCAGATCATCATATTTCTCCAGCAGAGGCTGATAGGTAGAGCTCAGGAAGTTATCCGATGCGTTGTAGATATTCAGCCATACTTTTTTGGATGGGCTCTTGCTTTCATCCAGCTGTTTTGCAACCTTGTCGTAAACTTTTGTAGAATCTGTGAAATCGTTGTAGTTATCGGCTGTTACAGCAATATTTAATGCGTAGTAAGATCTCTCTTCTTCGCTGTATCTGTAATCTTCACCCTCTGTCAGGCAGTTGCCGGCTTCATCTGCTGTACCGATACCGGTATTGATATCTACACCGTCCAGTGCGTTACGCAGAACTCTCAGTGTCAGGTAAGCCTGAACGTCTGCATGCTGAGAAATTGTTCCGCCATATCCTTCACCGATTGCTGCTACAGCATCGCTGTTTGCATCATAACCGAAGGTAGGAACTTTGTTGTCTTTTGCCCATGCATTGAACATTGACATTCCCATACCATCGTTGTTGGAAACTACAACATCGATCTGATCACCGAAGGAAGCTGTCCATGTTCCGATCGCGTTACCAGCTGTTGCAGCATCCCATGTTGCACCTGCTGAGTTTTTCATTTCCTGAGAAGCCAGCTCACGGATGGTATATGTTTTTCCGTCTACATCCAGAGTTGCATCCTGCACAACCTTTGCTTTTCCATCTACGTTTGTTCCGGCCGGTGTAGAATCTACTCCGCCGTCTGCATCTACACCTGTTCCAAGTGCGGAACGAACACCACGTGTACGAGCGATAGAATCGTTATGTCCGATATCACCGATTGCCAGAACATATCCGATTACGCCGTCACCGTTTCTGTCGATCGTGTCTGCGTTTTTCTTGATGTAATCCAGAACCATCTGTCCCTGCAGCTCAGCACCCTGATTTGCATCGAAACCTACATAATAAGTATTTCCGTTGAAGTTCAGAGCATCTTTGTCCAGTTCGCCGGTAGCACTGCTGGATGGCTGACGGTTGAACCAGCACAGAGGTTTGTCCTTGTTTTCTACGCTTCCGCCCGTTGATGCCGTAGAATCTGCTGTTTCTGTTTTCTGGGTAGAATCTTTAGACTCTGATGTGGATCCTCCACAACCAGCCATGGATACTGCCATAGCTACTGCCATAATTGCTGCTAATGCTTTTCTTTTCATTTTTATTCCTCCAGTTTGGTGATTTTGCTAGATTCGCTTCGTTCCTAGCTGATGAATTCATTATAATCACAAGAGGCCTGAAAAAAAATAGAATATTTTTGGATTAGTTATTGAAATTTTTGGTTGTTTCTTGTCGTAATTCCCCAAAACTCCAAGAATCATGCAAAAAAGCAGTCCCACAGAGCGCAAATTACTGCATGACAGATTTTTGTCGTACCTCGGGTACGCCTTCCCATCTGTTTCCTGTAGTTTGCGTTCTGCAGCACTGCTTTTTTTGTATTATTTCTTACTTATGCTTTAAGCGGGGTAAGAGCTCTAAAATCCTCTTGCAGGCGAGACTGCATCAGCTTTCTGACGTTTTAGCATCTTTATATTTTCGCATCAGAATCATATAGCTTATGATCAGTAAAACAGCTGCACTGCTCCATGCACAGATCTCGGCATAGTATATTCCCTCTTCGCCGATCCATTTCGGCAGCAGCAGCGCAACGCTGACACGCATCACAAATTCCGCAATGCCGCTGGCAAGCGGAATCAAAGTATTGCCCAGCCCCTGGATCGCGGAACGATACACATGCAGCAAATACAGTATCCACAAAAAGACAGCCATGATAAACAAATACTTATATGCAATATCTAACACCTGTCTGATCTGCTCCGGTTCACCGGATACAAACAGAGACAATATATTACGTCCAATCAGCACCATCATACCGGAAATGAAAACAGAAGTGAGTACTGCCATATACGTACCGCTGCGCACACCTTTTCGGATTCTCTGATATTTCTTTGCGCCAAGATTCTGCCCTACATACGTTGTAATCGCATATCCATAGGAAACGGCTGCCATCTCCAAAATTCCATACAGCTTGTTCGTTGCCGTAAATCCGGCTACAAACAGAAAGCCAAAGCCATTGATCACATACTGCACCGTAAGTCCTCCCACAGAAATGATCACGTTCTGTATGGCAAGAGGAGTACCCAGCTTCAAAAGCCGCAGACTCATAGACGGCTGCCTGTAAAAATCCTCCTTTTCCAGTCGGATATCCCTGATTTTCCGTAATACAAGCAGACAGTACAAGGCTGAAAATCCCTGTGCAATAACAGTCGCCACGGCTGCTCCGGCTACGCCCCAGCCAAAAACTGCCACAAACAGCAGGTCAAGTCCCACATTGATCACTGCTGCCACTGTCATTGCAATCAGTGGAGATCTGCTGTTTCCAAGTGCCCTCAGGATCGCCGCAAAGATATTATAGGCAGCTATAATCGGGACTCCCGCAAAAATCAGCCGCAAATATAGCATCGTCAGATCAATAACATTATCCGGTGTCTGCAAAAATAAAAGAACGTGATAAACTGCTCCTTCACTTACCGCGAGTACAATCACAGACAGTAATGCTGTCATAATATAGCTTTTCGCCACCGCACATTTCAGATTTTCCTTTTCCCCTGCTCCATAGTACTGCGATACAAGAATCGAAAAGCCCTGTGTGATACCTGTCATGATGCCCAGCACCAGCCAGACCAGCCAGTCTCCGGCGCCTACTGCCGCCAACGCTTCTACTCCTACCACCCGGCCAACAATCATGGTGTCCGCCATCGTATAAAACTGCTGGAAAATATTTCCGAGCATCAATGGTATGGCAAACGTTATGATCAGTTTTCCGGGGGATCCCGCAGTCATATTCTTTTCATTTGTTCCCATAAGATTAAGAATCTCCTTTTCTCTCTTTCTCCTCCTGCCCGCTATTTTACATGGGACCCTTGCAAAACACAATTCTATTTTTTCACAAAGTTTTTCCGATATTTTTGGTGGCTATTACTTTCTTTTTCCGAAGAGAAGCCAGAGCGTGTCTGAAAAATCATTTCCGCAATCAGGAAGAATCAACCGATTGTATCGTAATGCACAGGAGGCAGCGCTATGAGAGAGGTAAAAAGAGATTTTCCTTGGTTTTCCATTACAGAGTATGAAAAAGAAGCAGCGTATTTGAGACGCAGACTTGACACTCCCCACAGCTAAAGCAGGGGGATTCTTGTTTCTTCCACCACTGCATTGACGAATACCTTACGGTACTGCAATGTCTTACACAGTGTCCACAAGCTATGTTTATCCTGTTCCCGTATGCCCTACGGTACAGCTTTTCATCTTTATGCAGACTGCATCTGCAGTGCTTTTTTCAGAATATTAATGCCTGCATTCGTATCCCGGTCATGAACTGCATGGCATTTCGGGCACTCCCAGATACGAATGCTCAGATTTTTTATCCGTGGATTTCTGTAGCCGCAAGAGCTGCAGGTTTGACTGCTCGGATACATCGTTGGTACTCTTTGAATTTCATTTCCATACCAGCTGGCTTTATATTCCAGCATTTTGAAAAACTTTGCCCAGGAAACACTTGCTATGGATTTTGCCAGTTTATGGTTCCGGATCATTCCCTTCACGTTCAGATCCTCGATACAGATGGTTTGGTTTTCGCGCACCAGCATCGTTGACTGTTTCTGCAGGAAATCATTCCGCTGATTGGCTATTTTCTCATGCACTCTGGCTACCCTGAGCCGCTGCTTCCCGCGGTTATGGGAATCTTTCTGCTTCCGGGAAAGTCTGCGCTGTTCTCTTATGAGTTTTCGCATGGAGCGTTCCAGATATCTGGGATTTGATACCGTATTTCCATTGCTGTCAGAATAGAATGCTTTGATTCCAACATCAATTCCAATCGTTCCTCCAGCATTTGGGCGTGGTTCCGGTTCGAAATCAATATTTAAGACTGCAAAATATTTTCCGGCCGGTGTGTACTCAATGGTTACGTGATTAATTTTTCCCACTTCCATCGACTGGCGTATTTTGACAAATCCAAGTTTCGGAAGTTTGATATATCTTCCCACAATACGGATATTATCTTTTTGATTGACCGTTCTGTATGACTGGAACCGGTTATGTTTGCTCTTGAAGGTTGGATAGGAAGCACGTTTTTGAAAGAAATTCACAAAGCTCCGGTCGAGATCCCGCAGAGACTGCTGTAAGGCAATGGAATCTGCTGCTTTCAAAAAAGCAAACTCCTCCTGTCTTTTCAGTT
The DNA here is from genome assembly GCF_003480245.1 of Blautia sp. AM42-2. Classification (NCBI taxonomy): domain Bacteria; kingdom Bacillati; phylum Bacillota; class Clostridia; order Lachnospirales; family Lachnospiraceae; genus Blautia; species Blautia sp. AM42-2. The sequence goes on along the minus strand of NZ_QUIM01000005.1, from coordinate 129,138 downwards.
CGGTCAGCATGGCGGAAGTCTGGGTATATCCAATCTTCTTCCCTTCTTCATAGCTTTCCTTGCGCATGGCAAGTCCCCGGTTGTAGATCAGCCGGCAGCATCCCAGCGTCTGGTGGATGAAGTTTTTCTGTTCTCTGTTCGGGTAGATTCTGAATTTGATCCCTTTTTGCATTAGCCCATCTTATCCTTTTGTCTCTGCGATGTTTTCTGGTTTTCGATATACTGTTTTACTGCTTCCAGCGGGGCACCGCCAACGGTAGATACAAAATAGCTGTTTGTCCAGAGCGTCGGCATTTTCGTTTTGAGATAGGGAAATTCCTGTCTTAAAATTCTGGACGTATACCCTTTGAACGATTTTACAGCTTTGTGGATTCCAAACTGAGGATCTACTTCCAGCAGCATATGAACATGGTCTGGCATGATCTCCATTTCCAGAATATCTACAGAACGATTTGCAGCATACTCTGTGAGCAGCTCCTTCAGCCGGACATCTACACCGTTCGCTAATACTTTTCGTCTATATTTGGGGCACCATACTACATGGTATTTACAGGAATAGACGACATTATTGTTTGATTTATATGTTGTGTTCATGTTTGTATTATACAATATTTTATCAATTAACACAATTGTTATTTTGTCCATCTTCAATTACTTGCGTAAATTCGATGGACGCGTCTTATATCCCCATAGCTGAAGCAAGGGATTTTACGACGCATTGGATAAGCAATGTACTTTTTCTTCTCACTTTCTGATAAATATTCCTTTCCTACGCATCAAAACAGCAAGTGCTGCACTGCCAAGTGAAACGTAACGAAGATTCTCTCTTTACAATTTCACTTTCTTAAAGTATACTTTAAGAAGTTATTCTACTATTCAAACTCTATCGTTCAAGGAGGTTTTTCCATGGAACAGCAGACCTACACCATTCGTGAAATGTCCGAGCGTTTTGGACTTCCGGCCTCTACGCTTCGTTATTATGAGGAGATCGGGCTTTTGACGGATGTCATTCATACCGAAAGTAAGAAACGAATTTACACCCAGCAGCACATTGACTGCATGACCGCAATTCTCTGCTTCAAGCGCACCGGTCTTCCGATTGCGGGGATTCAGGAGTTTTTCCGGCTTGAGGATGATATCCCGGGAAATATTGACCAGATGGTTGCCATTCTCGAAGAACATGAGCAGAATATACGCGAAAAAATCGAGCGCATGGAATCCGATCTGGAGCATATTCAACAGAAAGTGCGGTATTACAGTGCGGTTCGCGATGCGATTAAGAATGGGGATGAAATGCCGTCGTGGGATTCCTGCAGCTGTGAGGAGAAGGCGCAGTAGATTTCTCTCCAGGCTTTTCCGCCGCAGACACACACAAGTTTCAAAAGAGCAGGTAAGAAAAGGGACCAACATCCACTTTTCTTACCTGCTCTTCTTATTTTTTCTATCACCTTTTCCCTTCATACCCGGAATTTTTTCTGCATTTCCCGCATAAAATCTTTTCCGCGGAAAAAAAACAGCCCGATCAGATACAGCACACTGAGGCCCACGCAGATCACGGACGGCCAGGTAATACGGACAGTTCCCGTCAGCCACAAAATCGCCGGAACGATTCCTGCTGCTCCGGACTGCATCAGATAAAAAAGATATTCACTGACCTCCATTTTGTACGCTCTTGCCAGAATCTGCATCGTCGCGCCATTCAGAAGAACGGCGAGCGGAATTGCGAAATCGACAGACCAGCCGATCCAGCCCGTCGCATAATCCCACAAAATCGCACCGATCATAATAAAGATCAATTGCCACATACTGTTTTTGAGTGGATTTTTCCGTTTCTGATATCCCACCCGGATCAGAAGCCAGGCGCAGAACACACCCGCTGTCGCATAACCTGCCCACCACATCTGCGGCGTTGCAAGGAAATTCATCATCCAGCAGAGTACGACAGCCGCGATGCAGGTGAAAGAAAAAATTTTCAATCCCAGTTTGGCCGTCCCGTGCGGCTGTTCTTTCTGTCCCGGAAAATCATTTTCCTCCTGTTCACAGACAATGCCCTCTTTCTGCAGCAGATGCATCAGGTTCCGTTCAATATTGGAATCGGCGATTTTAGATGTGATTCCAAGCACCATGCTGTCCCCGTAGGAGCAGGAACACATCTGTACTTTGTCTGTGCTGGTGAAAAATCCGAACCGCTCAATATATGTTTCATACTCCGGCGGCATCTGAATCCGGCCGATATTGGAATAGACGGTCGTAATGCTTCGTCCGCCGAGCGTCGTGCCCGCCATCAGCGCCAGATTTTTGATTTCCAGCGGCACGGCGCGCAGCACCGGATTCCGCTCAATCCGCACCAGATCGTTCATACGTGTGGAAATCTCCTGCTTCAGCGCCTCTTTCTGCATCGCGGCTCCCGTGATCTGCAGGGCATCCTCAAACGATGCCTCCGGCCCAAGATCACAGGCAATCTCGATCCAGCTCCAGAAATTCGTCATCGATGCAGATGGGAAAAAGTTACGCAAGTTGGCTGGAACCATCAGAGAAACCGGCTTTTTCAGCCTGCTTTTCGGGATTTCTTCATATACTGCATATACCAGCGCCGCCGCAAGGTACGCCGTTACCGACACGCCATGTGCTTTTGCGCACTTATGAACTGCTTCCGCAGAAAGCAGAATCTCAGTAATTTCCATCTCCTCCTGCTCCAGATACTCGCCTTTGATCTGGTATGCCGGGCGGCTCTTTTCTTTTTCACTTTTCTTTCCGGTGTAATACTGGGAAAAGCTGTCCTCCTCGAAGTCCGTTTCCGTCAGCATATCTTCGCTGACCTTGGAAAATGTTTCCTCTGGATGGCGCAGGATCAGATAATTGCTCACCAGTTCTTTCAGAAACAGCATCGCTCCGGTGCCGTCTGTCAGGGCATGGAATACTTCGAAATTGATTCGGGTTTTATAGTAAGAAACCTGGAAAAGAAGCGTTTTGTGGTCGGGTACGTAAATCTCACTGCACGGCGGACGCTTTTCCTCTTCTACTTTTGCTGGCAGATCGCGCTGCTCCAGATAGAACCAGAAAAGACCTTTCCGCAGTACCATGGAAAACACCGGGTAATGCTCCATTGTCTGCTCCAGCGCTTTCTGCAGCAGATCCGCCTGGATGTCCTCTTTCAGTTGGCAGTAAAACCGGAAGACTCTCGTATCCTTTTTTCCGGTGGCCGCCGGAAATGCCTGTGCCGCGTTGTCCAGCTTTCTCCAGCGCGAAGAATGTTCTTTCTTCATTTTCTATGCCTCCTTACGCCTTCCCGTGTGTCAATTGTTTCTTCACTGCTGCTATGTTTTCCAGTTCTTCGTCTGCATTTTTCTGCTGTTTTTCTTTCCTTAAAAATGCATTCATATACTGAAAACTTTCCTGCACATATAGGTGTTCAATGCCAAGCGCAAAATAGCCGTGCAATGCACCCTTGATCCGATGATGTTCAACCAGATTGCCAGCCCTTTTCAGCTTTTTCGCATAATCCTCGCCCTCATCGCGCAGCGGATCGTACTGCGCCGTCAGTACCAGCGTGTCCGGCAGTCCCTGCAGATTTTCTGCCAGTACCGGTGCAAAGTACGGATTTTTGCGGTCTTCTTCGGTCCGCTGATACAGAATTACATAATCTTCCATTTTGACACTGGTCAGAAGGTATCCGGTTCCATTGGTTTTCACGGATTTGTACGGTGATTTCTCTGTGTAACAGGAATTCACCGCCGGATAAATCAAAATCTGTTTTCCCGGCAGCAGTTCTTTTTTGTCCCTCGCCATCAGACAGACCACAGCCGCAAGATTTCCTCCTGCGCTGTCGCCCATGATCGTGACATTTTCCGGCGCTACCTCCGGCAGAATCTCCCCGCGCAGCATTGCCTGGGCGGCGGCGTAGCAGTCTTCTAAGCCTGTCGGGAAACGATGCTCCGGTGCAAGACGGTATTCTACCGATACAACAATCTGCCCCGTCGACTGCGCCATGCGTGCGCAGACACGGTCGTATGTCTCCACACTCTCGGTTGTCCAGCCGCCGCCATGGAAGAACAGAATCGCTTCTTTTGCACCATGCTCCTCCATTTTTTCATCCGGGAAGAACAGCCGAATCGGAACCTTGTAGTCCCCATTATATATTTCCATATCCAATTTTCGCAGAAAAATACGGATCGGATCCAGCTTCTTGATATCGGCAAGCCGACGGGCAGATTCTACTTCAATTCCGCCGTAGGACAATACATTTAAAATGGCTTTGACTGCTTTTTTCATTCGCTCTCTCCTCTGTTGCTATTTTTCTGCTTCTGTTTTTCGTCTAGTTGCAATGTACTGCTTCAAAAATTCATACATCTGCTCATCCGTTGGCGGACAGCCTTTCAGATTGCATGCAAACCCGGAAGTACAACTTCCCACACCAAGCGCCCCGCTCTTTCCCCGGTATCCCTGCCCGATGCAGATTTTTTCGTGGAGTTCCTGCAGCAGTCCTTCCTCTTTCAGCCGGTCGAGCGCCGGGATCAGATAGCCGTAGCAGGCACTGCAGGACTCAACTTCCTCTACGGCATCCTGCAGTTCCACGATCTTCCGTTTTTCCGGAATCACTCTTTTTTCACCAATTTCGCCAATTTGGCGGATTGAAAGCCGTGTGAGATCAGCGCTGCCCACGCCCAACTCTTCTGCCATTTTGACATACGGGACATCTTCTGGCCTATAATGCAGTTCCGCGCAGACATATGCATCGATCAACACCGGATCTAACCCAGCGAAAAGGCGATTCATAATAAACGGATTACCGCCATCCTCAAAGTCAAGGTCTCCGCAGATATTATCCACCAAAATAAAATCCTGATGAATCCCCAGCCCCAGATGCGCAATTGGCCGATGAAGTCCCATGGCATGAAAATGACGTTTTTCTTTATTCGGCAAGAGACCTTTCATGTTTTTCAGTGCGCAGGTAATTTTAGTCTGGCAATGGCCTTTCATGACCGGGACATTGATCATAAAATCCACCTTTTTCGCACATTCGCAAATCTGAAGTTCCATATCACCACACTGCACCGGCATGCTTTTTTCCTTCTGCGCATCGATAAGCGGAACGCCGTACTGTTCCGAAAGCATACGGTATCCACAGACCTCAAACGATTCCTCCGTCTTATCTCCCACCCAGGAGCCTTCCATGATTTGAAGGTTAGTAAATCCGTTTTCCTGAAGATATTCGATGATCCCCGCAACCACCTCCGGATGTGTCGTCCCTCCAAACTCCGCCGGGACAGGTGCTACCAGATTTGGCTTAATACCGATGAGACTGACCTTCGAAGGAATGAGCGTGGCTAAGGCACATTTGTTCAAAAGCTGTTTTGTCATTTCTTTATATTCCATTCCCTGTATCTGGATAATTTCGTTTTTATTCATTTGGTATTGCGGCCCCTTTATTCTAATTTGATTTTTTCTGACATTCGATATTCTTTAGTATATAATAGTTACTGCTTTCTTTCAACTCATCCAAAAACAAAATCATTTCCTGTGAACTGTAACCATTCCCGTCAGCTCCAGCTTCATAGAAAATTAAGCACTGTATGCTTGTAAGATTTCCAATCGCATTGTATAATAAACGGAAGACGGTACACAGAAAAAGTACCTCATCAGAAAGGAACTGACATGAGTTTTGAAGATGATTTAAAGGATGTCGGCGACAGTATTGGAAAGCTTGTGGATAATGCTGTAAATTCTCAGGATTTTCAGGAATTAAACCGGAAGATTTCAGACACCATCAACCAGTTTGTCTACCCAAACCGGAAGGGACCATTCCGTGCAAATGGCACACAGGAGCCGTCCCGCGGCTATTCCGCAGATACTTCCTACAGCAGCCAGCATTCTTCCCATAATAATACAGCGCAGCAGACCGGACCGCATCACTATTCCTACGGGCCGGGAGGCACGATGCCGGGTAAGAGCGCGAACCCGGTTCCCAAACCTTCCCATACCTGGCAGACCCCCCAGAATACGGAATGGAACAGCCGCATACAGGAACGTCGTGTACTGCGCGAGCGCTTTATGCCCTCCACCGATCTTGCACTTGTCGGCGGATTTCAGACGGCTGCCGGCTGGGGTGTCACCGGACTGTTCGGCTGCTGCACAGCGCTTAGTCTGTATTCCTTATTTGCAGGTCCAGACAACAGCGCGCTGATTCCTTCTCTTATTTTTGCCGCATTTACCATCGGCGGCGGCATTCTTCTGAAAAAGGGAAGTAAAAACCGGCGTCTGGTCCGCCATTTCCGCCAGATCTGTACGCTGATCGGCACAAAGGAATATATTTCTACGAAAGAACTCTGCGACAGTATGCACTGTGAGAAAGGTGAGCTTCTGACCGATATTACGACCATGATTGATAAATCCATGCTGCGCCAGGGCCACCTCGACGAGAATGGTACCTGTCTGATGGTGACAAAGGACTGCTACGACCAGTACCGCGCAATGCTCGCCAGCCAGAAGGAACAGCAGATTGCCGAACAGAAAGCACGTGAACAGCTGGAGGCCTCCGGTGTAACGCCGGAATACCAGCAGATGCTGGAAGAATGTGAATCTTATATTCAGAAGATCCATCAGTGCAACCTGGATCTGCCGGGTGAAGTCATCACAGCCAAGCTGAGCCGTCTCGAAACGGTTGTTACCCGGATTCTCGAGGAGGCAAAAAAGCGCCCAAAAGAAGCCGCCGCCCTGCGGAAATTTATGGATTACTATATGCCGACAACCTGGAAGCTGCTCGACGCTTACCGTTCCTTTGAGAACGAACCAATTCAAAGCGACAATATTCTCCGAACCAAGAAGGAAATCGAGGACACACTGGATACCATCAATGCCGCATTCGAAAAGCTGCTTGATGATCTGTTCCAGACAACGGCATGGGATATTTCTTCTGATATCTCTGTTCTGCAGACGATGCTGGCGCAGGAGGGACTGACAAATCAGGCAGGTCCGTCAAAGCAGGATATTGAGCCGCTTCACATGTAACTATTCAAAGCTATACAATTGAAATCAAATCACCGGTTACGTTTCCGTACCGAAGAAAAGGAGAATAGAAAACATGAATGATTTTATAAAGGACACCACTGAAATTCCAAGCTTAAGTTTCGGCGCTCCGGAGCCGGAACCGGAACTTCCGGTACAGCAGCCGGAAGAAAAGAAAGAGGTCATGGATGATTCTGTTCTGTCCGACGAACAGAAAGCCATGGTGGATGCCTTTGTTTCCCAGATTGATCTTGCCAATACAAACGGCATTCTGCAGTACGGTGCCGGTGCACAGAAGAAAATGGCAGACTTTTCCGAGAAAACGCTGGAGAACGTCAGAAGCAAAGATCTCGGGGAAATCGGCGATCTGCTCACCTCTGTTGTGACAGAGCTGAAAACGTTTGACGCAGAAGAAGAAAAGGGACCATTCTCTTTCTTTAAGAAAAGCACGAACAAAATCAATGCAATGAAAGCGAAGTATGACAAGGCAGAGGTGAATGTCAATAAAATCTGTGACGTGCTCGACGGCCACCAGCGGCAGCTTCTGAAAGACATTGCCATTCTGGATCAGATGTATGCACAGAACCTGAATTATTTTAAAGAGCTGACCATGTACATTCTCGCAGGAAAGAAAAAGCTGGAGCTGGTACGTTCCACAGAACTCCGTGATCTGCAGAATAAAGCGCAGATGACCGGAAAGGCCGAAGATGCACAGGCTGCCAAGGATCTCGAAGATCTCTGCAACCGATTTGAGAAGAAACTGTATGATCTGGAACTGACCCGTATGGTTTCGATCCAGACAGCGCCGCAGATCCGCATGATTCAGAACAGCGATTCTGTAATGGCCGAAAAGATCCAATCCACACTCGTCAACACCATTCCGCTCTGGAAAAACCAGATGATCATTGCACTCGGCGTTCATCACTCGACTGAGGCTGCCAAAGCACAGCGCCAGGTTTCGGATATGACAAATGAGCTTCTGAAAAAGAATGCGGAGAATCTGAAGATGGCAACGATCGAGACTGCAAAAGAATCTGAGCGCGGTATCGTCGATATGGAAACCTTAAAACAGACGAACCAGAGCCTGATCTCTACCCTCGATGAAGTGATGAAGATTCAGGAGGACGGCCGCCAGAAACGTGCCGCCGCTGAAGTTGAGCTGGTACAGCTCGAAAATGATATTAAGAAAAAAATGCTGGAGCTTTCTGCAGGCGGACAGCACTGATACTTTTTGTATCCTATATAAAAAAACGGAGAAGCCGCTTTTTCTGTGGTTTCTCCGTTTTTTACGTCCTGTCTTACCCTTATCGCGGGCGTTCTGCCTTTTCATTCTTTCTTCGGTATTCCGTGAAATAAAATTCAATATCAAAGCAGGTCTGCTCATCGCCCTCTTCTACCATCTCCCAATCCGGTGATTCGTCAAGATCCTCAAAGAAGGTATCCGCCTGATACGTCATGTCAATTCGTGTGACGTATGCCGTATCACAGTATGGGAGAAGCTGACGGTAAATTTCTCCGCCGCCCGCAACATAAATATCGTCGTCCTCATACGGCTTTAACACTTCCATCAGCTCTTTGATACTGTGGACAACGGTTGCGCCGCGGACAGTCCATTCCGGATCGCGACTTAAGATAATATTCGTTCTGCCTTTTAAGGGCTGCCCTGCCGGGAGTGTAGCAAGTGTCTTTCTTCCCATCACGACAACGTGTCCCATCGTAGTTTCACGGAAGAATCGCAGATCAGACGGAATACTTACCAGCAGCCGTCCCTGATATCCCAGACCCCATTTGCGGTCCGCACTTAAAATTGCTTTCATTTTGTTTCCTCTTTCTGTGTTATTTTCTCATCCATACTGCCGGAACGGAACCCTTCCAGATCCATCGTCAGGTAAGAAAAGCCGAGCTTTTTCAGATATGCAATCATTTCTTCTCTCTTCTCAAGCACTTCCCCCATACGCTCCGGTGCGATTTCAAGACGCACCACATCGCCATGTACACGCAGGCGGAGATTCTCTTCCGCACCGAACAGCGTATGAAGCCATGCTTCGCCGTCCGCAATCCGATCCAGAACGTCATAGTTAATTTCTGCCCCGTAGGGAAGGCGTGTCGCCATACATGGAGTGGATGGACGGTGTGCTACGGAAACGCCGTACTTTGCAGCAAGTGCTTTTACCTCTGTTTTTGTCACATGACACGCTGCAAGCGGGCTGATGACACCATATTCTCTCAGCGCTTTTCGCCCCGGCCGGTAGACATGAAGGTCATCCTCATTTGTTCCGTCGAGTACCTGGGTGACACCGTGATCGCGGGCAAATTCCAGAAGTTTCCCAAATAGATAGTGCTTACAGAGATAGCAGCGGTTTTCCGGATTGTAACGGATTGCCTCCTGCTCCAGCTCATCAACAAAAAGGACCTCATGAACAGCGCCAACCTCCTTTGCTACTCTTGTCGCTGTCTCCAGGTCGCAGGGCGGATGCAGCCGTGTCTGAAAGGTTACTGCATAAACCTTTGTTCCATATTTTGCAGATGCATCCATGACAAGCTTCAGCAGCAGACTGCTGTCCACACCGCCGGAGAATGCCAGACAGAGATCCTGTTTTGCAATCTCGTCAAGTTGGGTAAGCAATGCTTTTTCCTTATTCTGCATATCTGTTTTCTGTTCTGTCCGGTTCTTTTTCTTTTCCTGTAATTCCATCGTATCTGTCTTCCTTTCCTGTAAAATGGCCGATGTCTTCTTATCAGAAAATCCATCGGCGGCACTGCTGCCCCGATGGATTTTCTCATACAGGTATTCCTGTTCTATTTTTTATCGATATGTCGGATCGCTTCCGAAAGCACCGCCTGTCCAGGTATAACGGGTCGGGTTTGTCAGCGGATAATCCAGATTGTCGCCAATGCGGACCGTTGTTCCGCTGCTGACGTTATCATAAATCCATTTTGCATCGATTGCAGTCAGTCTGACACAACCATGTGACATCGGTGATCCCAGGGAATTGAAGTCTACGGCAGAGATCATATTCAGATCCGGTGTGCTGCTCGCTACACCGTGGAAATAAACCGAACCGTAAATCTGCGATACGTATGGTGCCCAGCATCTGTAATCTTCACCGTTCATTTCCTTCTTCTTCAGCTGCCATCCGATTTTATACGTTCCCGCCGCTGTGTTGCTGATCGGGTTTCCTACGGAACAGATCATGGATTTGATCGGGGTATCGTAAGAACCGGTTGCACTGTTATAGCCGTAAATGGTGACACGTCCGCGGGTTCTGTCTACTGTGATGTATTTGGATGACGGATTGAAGATGCTTGTCACATCCTCCATCAGAGAACCGTCTGCTTTGCGGTAACGGCGGTATTTTCCGATGTACTCCCATCCTTCCGTGATTCTGCGTCCGGAAGCATCGAATTTGTACTGTTTTCCATTGATCGTAGCGGTGCAGTTCTGATATCTTCCGCCCCAGCTGCGGAAATAATACTGAGAACCGTTCAGTGTCAGCCACTGATCATGGTACATGCCGCCCCAGCTCTTGAAGTAGTACCAGTTCTTATCATGAAGAATCCACTCGTCATGTGCCATGCCGCCCCAGCTCTTCATGTAATAATAGTTACCGTCATGGTAAACCCAGCCGGTCAGCATTTTTCCATCTTTATCCAGATAATAATAATTTTTATCATAGAGGAACCAGCCTTTTTGCGTCCGTTTGGTTCCATCTGCATTAAACCAGTACCAGGTATCGCCGGACTTGCCCCATTCGTTTTTATACATACCACCCCAGCTCTTGAAGTAGTATTTTCCATCGAGCCATTCATTGGCAAGCATGGTTCCATCGGATTTCAGATAATACTTATTTCCTTTGTAGGTCAGCCAGCCGCTGGTATATTTCTTTCCATTTCCGTCAAAATAATACCATACATTGTTGACTTTTGCCCATGCGTTTTTGTAGGCCGCACCCCAGCTGCGGAAGTAATAGGTGTTATCCAGCCACTCATTAAAAGCCATTTTTCCATCGGCTTTCAGATAATAGCTGTTTCCATTGTAATCCAGCCAGGAATTCGTCAGCAGTTTTCCACTGTCTGCCGTCGTCCAGTACCAGATCGTCTGAGTTGCGGTTTTAATTTTTTTCCAGCCAGTTGTGGTCGAAACGGTTCCGTCAGCTCCGACATAGTAATAATTGCCTTCATATTCAGCAACATCATTAACGCGCATACCGCCCCAGCTTCGGAAGAAGTACAAGGTTCCATTCAGATTCAGTGCATTGTCTTCCATATGGCCGTCTTCGTGGAGATAATATTTATTTCCATCGTAATTGAACCAGCCGGTTCGTACGCCGCCCCAGCTTCGGAAGCTGTACCATTTTCCATCAATTTCAGCCCAGCCGGATTTATTTTTCTGATTGCCGGTCTCCATCTCGAAGCTTCCGTCTTTCATGTCTCCGTTCGCATCAAAGGAACCTGGTTTCATATAGTAGGTTGCTGTATCTACCTTTTGCCAGCCGGAAAGGAGTTCTCCAGTTTCTGCATCTACCAGATACCAGGTAGAACCTACTGTCAGCCAGCTTACGGTACGGTCTTCCTGCTGATATACGGTGTGGTTTCCAAGAGATACGGTGCTGTCTGCATTCAGATAGTAGGTATGCGTTACCCCTTTTTCATCGACAACAGTCTGGAAACCTGCCTCTTTTACGCGGGTGCCGTCATCGCCAAACAGATATGTTTTATCTCCTACCTTCTGGGTCTTGCTCCAGATGGCATAGCCGTTTTCATCCGCATAGTAATCGTCTACGCTTCCATCATTAAATTCGAGTGTAACAAGTTCATTTCTTTTCAGTTCCGGTGCAAATACTTTTCCTTCACAGATACCCTGCTGCATCGAACCAAGTCCGTCTTTTGCAGGATCTTCCCCTTCTGTATCCAAGTAGTAGGTTCCGGTTTTTCCATCTTTATCCGTAAGTTCTACTTCACCGGTCAGCATGTAGCCGTTTTCATCAAACACATAACCGACACCGTCGATTTCTATTGGTCCGGTAGCAGCTACCACCTTATTATTCTCATCCAGAACTCCGTACTGAAACTGTTTCTTTCCATCTCTTTCAACGCTGTTCCAGCCTTCCTTCAGATTACTTACTTCCGGAGCCGGAGTTGCGCTCGGCGTCGGTGTCTCGGAAGGGGTCTCAGTTGGTGTTACGGTTGGTGTTGCGGTCGGTGCTTCGGTCGGTGCTTCGGTTGGAGCCGGAGTCTCACTCGGTGTAACCTCTGGGGTCTCAGTTGGCGCCGGAGTCGGAGTCGTTTCTTCGTCTTCGGCCTGAGCTACAGTATCACTTTCCGAATTTACCGGTAATGGACTGGTTTCTGTAGAAGCTGCATATGCACCGGCTGGTGTAACACTTACCATGACGCCAAGTACGGCTGCGGCCAGAAACTTTCTTTTCATTCTTATTCATCCTCCCATTTTTTTACTCTTATACAATTTATAGCTTACTACATTTTTCCATCTATTTCAAGTTATCCGCCGGTAAAATACCTTACAAATTTCTTATGGTTTTTTCCGGTTTTTCGGGCAGAAAAAACCTCCCGGCTCCGGTTTTCTTGCCGGATACAGGAGGTTTTTCATTTGTTTCTTTTTTATTCGTTTACGGTAGTAGATCCGTAGATTTCTGTCTGAAGTCTGGAAATGGTTGCCGAGAAATCCGGAACAAGCATCTCACCCTTGCTGGAGTACAGATCATCGTATGGTACACGGCTCTGTACAATCTCATAGGAGAGGATCGTCGGCAGCTCTCCGATCAATGTCATCAATGTAGACTGATCAATGTTATGGGTAACACTTGGAAGAATGGTATCCGCCAGTGCACTCAGTTCTGTTACGCTTGACGATTTCATTTTCTGCATCATCTTGCTTAAAACCTCTCGCTGACGCTCCGTTCTCTGATAATCAGAATTTCCAACGTAACGGATTCTTGCATATGCAACTGCCTGATAGCCATCCACATGCTGCTCTCCGCCTGCTGTATACTGATGGGCGGAAGCCTCCACATTACGGAGTCTGCACATTTCATCAACATATTGGTTCGCTACACGGATTTCATCATCGCTCGGCGAAAGCTCGATTCCGCCGATATCATCGATAATGTCAATCATGGAATCGAAGTCAACACTTGCATAATTGTCAATCGGCAGTTTGTAGTTGTCCTCGATGGTTCGTACAACCAGCGGACCGCCGCCATATGCGCAGGCTGCATTCAGTTTTTTCACACCGACATCCGGGATATTTGCATACAGGTCACGCATAAAGGATGTCATGTGGATCTGTTTTGTATCTTTATTGATGGACATCAGAATCATGGAATCGGAGTTTCCATACCACGTTTTGTCACGACGGTCAACACCGATCAGCAGAATGTTGTACACGTTATTGTTGTTTGGAAGTTCAATGTCCTGTGTCTCATTTAAAATCTCAGACTGCAGGGCATCCGTCTCCTCATCAGTCAACCCGGTACTTTCGGTCTCAACCTCTGTGGATTTATTGATCGTGATTTTATCGTCGCTTACGTAGTTACTCTTGCTGTAATAGTGATTGATTACAGCATAGACACCGACGAGCACAACCAGTACAACTACGAGAAGGATGGTGAGCACATTAACCCAGCCGAATTTCTTCTTTTTCTTTCCTGAGGAATGGCGTCTTTCCGGGATTTCATCCTCGTCATCATATTCTTTTCTCATAACGACCTCTTTCATTTTCTTATTTTCCGGTATTTTCCAGCCGGATATCGTTTATAATATAGTCAAAAAACGGACTGCTGTCAAGTGTGCAGTCCGTTTTGATTGATTTCCGTTTGCAGTTCTTTTTCCTACCGCTGCATTTTCTCCCACTGGTTCAGTGCAGCCTCAATGACTTTGTCCATATCGTAATACTTGTATTCTCCAAGTCTTCCGCCAAAGATAACCTTCTCTTCTTTTTCCGCAAGTGCGGCATATTTCTGATAAAGTTCCTGGTTTCTGGCATCATTCACCGGGTAGTACGGCTCCATCCCCTCTTTCCAGTCGGTGGAATACTCTCTGGAAATGACGGTCTTTTTCTGGGTTCCGAATTCGAAATGCTTGTGTTCGATCACACGCGTATACGGTGTCTCCCGATCGGTGTAGTTTACTACAGCTACGCCCTGATAATTGTCGGTATCCAGCACTTCTGTTTCAAAGCGCACCGTACGGTATTCCAGCTTGCCAAGTGCATAATCGTAAAACGCATCAATCGCTCCGGTGTAAATCACCGTCTCACCCATCGCCAGGTACTTTTCTTTATCTTCCAGAAAATCAACACCTGTCTGTACATCCGCTTTTTCAAAAAGCCGCTCTGTCAGAACGTTATAGCCGCCAATCGGAATTCCCTGATAAAGGTCATTGAAATAGTTGTTGTCATACGTAAAGCGCACCGGAAGCCGTTTGATGATAAAGCTCGGCAGCTCACTGCAGTCTCTTCCCCACTGCTTTTCTGTATAACCCTTAACCAGCTTTTCATAAATATCTTTTCCAACCAGTTTGATCGCCTGCTCTTCCAGATTTTTCGGCTCTCCCGGAACAGCTTTTTTCTGCTCTTCGATGATTGTTTTCGCCTCTTCCGGTGTGCGGATTCCCCACATTTTACTGAAGGTATTCATATTGAACGGCATATTATAAATTTCGCCTTTGTAGTTGGCAATCGGCGAGTTTGTATAACGGTTGAATTCTGCCAGCGAATTGACAAACTGCCACACCTCTTTATTCGAAGTATGGAAAATATGCGCTCCATACTTGTGTACATGAATTCCCTCGATTTCTTCACAGTAAATATTTCCGCCTGTATGATCTCTTCGTTCCAGTACAAGACAGTTTTTCCCTGCCTGACCGGCAAGATAAGCGATCACTCCGGAATACAGACCGGCGCCAACCAGAACATAATCATATTTCTTCATTGTTCTTTCTCCTTACAGTTCTTCCCCAAGTCCCGTCCGAATGGAATTGACAAGGAACTGCAGAGCTTCCTCCTCGTCCTCTCCCTCGCAGAACAGCTCAATTTCGTCTCCGCATTTGACGCATGCGCCAAGGACGCTTAAGACGCTCTTTGCATTTGCTGTATTTCCATCTCCGTAGTGGAATGTAATAGATGATTTAAACTGCATTGCCTGTTTGCACAGGGTTCCGGCCGGGCGAAGATGAAGGCCGGTTGGATTTTTCACGGTCACTTTTCCGCTTACCATTGGTTTCCCTCCTAATTTGTTCCTGTCGTTTTATTTGCTACTGCTTTTTCTTTGATATGAATCGTTGTCTTGACACTGTCTACGAGCTCATAGCCATCCGGCAGTGTGATTTTTACCGGTACCTCGTAATCCCCGACACCCATTCCATTCAGATCTACGGATGCGTTGATCTGGGAAGTATCTAATTTGGCCAGATTTTTGTCCGATGCTTTAATGCGGATTGCAAGCTGTGTCTGATCATACAGAACGGTATAAGTGGACTGAAGATTGCTCGTCTCGATCTGATCGACATCAAGTTCAAATTCCCTGCTCTCATTCGGCATAACCGTTACGTGAACGGTAACGGATGCAGACGAACTGGAGGATACTTTCAGATCTGTCACATCGGCGAGAACATCGCTTAAGTCAACCGTCGTCTCCACATCGGAGCGCTGTCCTGCAACGGAGGTATAGTCTTCCGGAATTTCAATCGTATTGCCTTCATCCGCCAGCTTTGCAAGTGCCTCCTCGGATCCGGCAACGGTGATTTCCTCCGGTGTGGTATAGATATTTTTAATCTGATAGCCGTCTGCCGGAGTTCCGCTGTACAGTGCACTCAGCTTAATACCGGATACACGGCGCCACAGTTCAATATCCACATCCACCTGCGGGGAGCCGCTGTCGAAATTCAAAAATTCCATCTGGGATTCCGGCATCTCATCCTGGTTTTTATCAATAATCATCAGATCCGCCGTGACGGTTCCGGAGTTCCGCATATTGGTTACATCTACTTTTGCCACCACACTGCTGATCTTATTGATCAGGGACGTCGGGCCGGAAATGGTGATGCTCTCCGGATCGGAAGTCATCGTTCCCACTTCGTAATCTTTTGCCGGTTTCGTATTTCCTGCGTCAATTGTGATCGGGAATTTTTCGCTGTCCACATCCTCGATTTCCACAGGGATCGTTGCTGTCACTGTGCTCAGTTTTTCCTGTTTTACCATGGAGCACGTTGCCTTAATCGGCACATAAACCGGGTTTGTATCCATCGTCACAATCTGGGTCAGATCGGCCGTGACGGTGATATCCGATGCTTTCAGCCGGCTGACAACCGAGTTGTTATCCGTGACAGTAACTGTGACCGTCTGGTATTCCTCCTCAATCTGGTATGTTTTCTTTCCGGCTGCGATGTAGGCTTCATTGGTCACCTGCACGGGGACATCAAAGCGCTCTTTCACAATCGGGTCATTCACACTGACCACAACGTACCAGATTACAATGGCAATCAGGATAGAAAGAATTTTCAAAGGGAGATTGTTCAGAAGCTTTTTCAGAATTTTCTTTTTCATTTCTTCTCTCCCTCCACTTTCTGACGCATTCCGCGGATATGCCATCCTTTCTTCTCTTCCGGTTTTTTCGCGAGCTTCTGGATTTTGTGAAGCTGGTCCCGAAGGTCGCTCGGTGTTACTGCCGTGTGGAGTTCTCCGCCGGAAGCATACGACACATTTCCGGTTTCCTCGGAGACAATAATCGTAAAGGAATCCGTCACCTCACTGATGCCGACACCTGCACGGTGGCGTGTTCCAAGATTCTTGTTCAGATCCATGTTGTCGGACAGCGGCAGGTAACATGTTGCTGCCGTGACACGGTTGTTCCGTACAATCACGGCTCCGTCGTGCAGCGGCGTATTGTGTTCGAAAATATTGATCAGCAGCTGGCTGGTCAGAACGCCGTCAATCGGGATTCCGGTCTTTTCATATTCCTCCAGGGTGATGGTCTTTTCGATGACGATCAGCGCTCCGGTCTTTACTTCTCCCATTTCAAAACTGGCCCTTACCAGTTCATTGATGGTTTTGTCACTGAACCGTTCATTTTCCTCCTGGCCGCTCGCAAAAGAAATGGCAGACAGCGGATTCTTTTCTCCAATCTGCTCGACCACTCTTCGAAGCTCCGGCTGAAAGATAATTACAACCGCTGTGATCGCCGCCCCGCCGATGTTTCCGAACAGCCACAGAATCGTCTGCATTTTCAGCACGTTTGCAATGATGACAAAGACACCAATCAGAAAAATACCTTTCATCAGCGTATAGGCCTTTGTATTCTGCAGCCAGCGGATCAGGTGATAGACGAAAAATGCAATGAGCAGAATCTGCACAATATCAATCAGTTCAATTTGTTTTGGCAGCCCGTAGTCTGCCGTTCTTGTGACAATCCAGTTCCACACGCCACGCACACTGTCACTTCCTTTCTTTTTCCCCCGGCCGGTTTTCTTCTGATTTTCAAAATTCTTTTAAAGATCCTTTAAGGTGTCCTCCAGCATGCTCTTATAATCCACATCCTGATAATCGCCCTCATCCAGCGGCGGAATTTCTTCTTCCTGAATTTCTTCTGTTTCGTTTATTTCTTCTATTTCTTCTTTTTCCTCGATCTCATCAAGATCCCTGCTGTTCCCGGATTCTTCTGTATGTCCAAGATTTGCCAGAGCATCGAGTTCCTCGTCTGTCAGATCCGGTTCTTTTTTCTTTTCATTCCGAATATAAGTCACACGGCGCTGTGCCTTTGTCACATTGAATTTTGGAACGGCTTTTACGTAGTAATAATAATCGTCGTCATCATATTCCAGGTATTCTGCCCGGGTGTAGTCTGCACCGAACAGGAAAAACTCCAGAACAAATCCAACCAGACAGCCGGCCGCCGCCCCGATCAGAACCATCGGGAGTGCAATCTGTACATCCAGTGCCAGGCTTCCGGCAATCATAATAACCGCATAGGCAACCGAACCTGCCACAATGGAAATCTGCCATGCATAGTCCGCACTGCTGTGGCGGATTGCATTGACAAGAAGTACGGTCAGTGCGCAGGCGATCAGAACCAGCAGCATTTCCTCATTGCGGAAAAGGCCGTTGAAAAATTCCTGTACGACTGCCGTGATCTCCGGTGCTTCCGCCGCATGAAGCAGCGGCTCCATTTTTCCGTGAATCATGTCGCACATATAGTAGACAACGACACCGCAGGCTGCTGAAAATGCAGAGAGCGGCGTGCCGGCAAGACCATAGGCAACCGGAACGGCAGATGGCACGTGAAGCCAGAATGCGAGCGGTGTCAAAAGGAGTGCCGGCGCATCCTTCGGCATAAAGCGAAGATATAGAAACCAGAGCACCAGCAGAACCAGCGCCGCAAGACCCGCGATTACCATGTGAAGTGCAAAGCAGTGGCCGATGATCACCAGCATTGCAAGGAAAACCATTCCATTCAATGGCAGGATAGCGCAGATCAGTGACAGAATCAATACCACATACATGCTGTCCAGCATCTTCAGATAGCCGAGATTGGAATTAATACCACGAAATACAGCAAGAGCGAGCAGAAATTTCACAATCGGAAGTACGATTCCGCTGCAGGAGCCGTAAAACTCTTTTAATTTTTCTTTCAGTTCAATCAATACTGTCATGTTTCCTTCCTCCTGCGCCCGGATTTCTTCCCGCTTTTTTCCTGTTCCTCATACATGTTCTGCAGGTCATCCAGCTCTTTTCCATACCATTTCAGCTTTTTCTGTGCTCCCTGGTAACGGATCGTGCTGATCACATACACGGCAATGGAATAGACTGCCAGAAAACACAGATAGGACGCGATCAGACACCCTGCTGCAAACTGCAGGTCGATTGTGTCTATCTCGTCCACCAACCATTCAATATGATATAAGACTGCAACCGCAAGTACCAGAATGTATCCGATGGAAGCCAGAAAAAAATTTTTCAGAAGCTCTTTTCCGATGTAATCACTCCGAAAATAGCGGCCGATTCGTAAGGCATTTTTTTCTTCTTTTTTTTCAAAAAAAGCCAGTTTTGTCATCTGACGAATCCTTTTTTCGTCCAACATGCCTCTTGGTCTCCTCTTCCCGTTCTAAATTATGTTTATTTTACCATATGTTTCCGATATTGGAAAGCTATTCTCAAAATATTCACACACTATTTTACAATTGCCGCACAAACAAAATCCACCTGTTCTGCTCCATTCACTTTCAACAGTGACGCAATGGCATCAACCGTGCTTCCCGTTGTGTAAATGTCATCTACCAGAAGAATCCGGCAGTATTTCATCTGTCCCGGCTTTGCCAATGCAAAAGCTCCCTCCAGGTTTTTCCGCCGCTCGGCGGGACTAAGCTCTTTCTGGCGTTTTGTTTTTTTCACACGGCGGATCAGGCGGGCATTCATGGGAAGTTCCATTTCTTCTGCCAGCTTTTCTGCAAATACCTCCGCCTGATTGTAGCCGCGCTGCCGCTGTCTCGCCGGATGAAGCGGCACCGGAACGAGCACCTCCGGATTTCTTCTCTGGATCTGCTTTCCCACATAGAAAAACGCCGCGTGAGCATAAAATCCGGCGTATTCCTGCCGTTCATGATATTTGAACCGCATCAGGGAAGCCTCAAGTTCCCCGTGGTAACCGTACGGCGCAAAACCGCGGTCGAAGCTGTGCCTCGTTCTGCTGCAGTCCCGGCAGAACTCTTCCTCACTGCCCACGGGTTTCCCGCATTTTTTGCACCGCGCGCCCAGAATCGGATGGATCTTTTCCACACAATTCCGGCATAGATACGGCTCCTCACGTGACAGCAGTCCGTCACAGATGGGACATCGTCTCGGATAAACTGCGTTTAAAAGCCAGTTTCCTGTTTTATTTTTTTCTTTCATGTAACCTGCGCTTTCCCTTATCCACTCTGCCGGATGCAGCCGCATCCATGCCCCGGAAAAACGTGTTTACGCGTTTTCTTCCCGCATTTCCCAGATTCTTCTGGCGAGCGTTGTATACCGATTCGCCTCGATATGATTTCCGATCATTGCCTGGAATGTCACATCACTTCCGACGATGGTGACGCACTTTCTGGCTCTCGTCACGGCCGTATACAAAAGATTCCGCGTCATCAGCATGCGCGGGCCGCCGAGCAGCGGAATCACAACCGCCGGGTACTCGCTTCCCTGCGCTTTATGTATCGTTGTGGCGTAGGCGAGCTCCAGCTCGTCCGCCTGTTTGAACGTATAGTCTGCGAATTTTCCTTCCTCAAACTCCACAGTGATCACCTCGGTATACGGGTTGATGCTCCGGATCATGCCGAGGTCTCCGTTGAATACACCCATACCGCGCTCCGCCACGATTCCGTTGATGCCGCGGATTTCCCACTCCATCTGGTAATTGTTGCGGATCTGCATGACCTTGTCGCCCTCGCGGAGGATATTACCTCCATTTTCCCGCTCGGCTTTGTCCGGTGCGGGCGGGTTCAGGTATTTCTGCAGAATCTGATTCAGATTTTCCACGCCGAGTGCACCTTTCCGCATCGGAGTCAGAATCTGGATATCCTGCGGGCGGGCATCCACATAACGCGGCAGTTTCTGGGACACCAGCGTCACCAGCACTTTCCAGATCACGTTGACATCGTACCGTTTCAAAAAGAAGAAATCTTTGCTCTTATTGTCCAGTATAACCTCTTCCCCATTATGGATCTTATGTGCATTGACAACAATATCGCTCTGGGATGCCTGCCGGAAAATGTGCGTCAGGCAGACAATCGGAAAGCATTCCGAACGGATCAGATCCCGGAGGACACTGCCCGGGCCGACACTTGGAAGCTGGTTCTGGTCTCCCACCAGGATCAGCCTTGTTCCCGGCACAATCGCGGAAAGAAGGGCATGCATCAGGTGGATATCAACCATCGACATCTCATCAATGATGATGACATCCGCGTCGAGCGGATTATCTGCGTTCCGCTCAAAATGCACATTTGCCGAGGAGTCATCCACATTTCCCGTCAGTTCCAGAAGACGATGGATCGTGCATGCCTCACAGCCAGTTGCCTCTGTCATTCGTTTCGCCGCTCTTCCGGTCGGCGCTGCCAGGAAAATGTCGAGGCCTTCTGCCTCAAAATAATGGATCATCGCATTGATGGTCGTCGTTTTTCCGGTTCCGGGCCCTCCGGTCAGGATCATAAGACCGCTGTATACCGCCTCAACGACTGCCGTCTTCTGCATCTCATCCAGCTCGATCTGATATTTTTTCTCGATCTTTCCGATCCGCTTTTCGATTGCCTCACGGTCTTCCTCGCATGTAATATTCAGCTCATGCAGCATGCGCGCCGTACTCAGTTCCAGATAATAATACTGGCTGGCGTACACAATCCGCAGCGGCTCATCCCCTTCCCGTTCGGCCGGGAGCTCGCGGATGACCGCTTTTTTGTCGATTGCCATATCCTGCAGAGATTTCTGCATCCGCTCCGGTTCTACGCCGAGAAGTTCCTGCCCTCTCCGAAGCAGCACCGGTTCCGGCAGATAGACATGGCCTTCTGCCGTCGCCTGATTCAGCACATACGAAAGACCGCTCTTGATGCGGAATTCGCTGTCCACGGCAATCCCGATTTTTCCGGCAATCTCATCCGCCGTCCGAAATCCCACGCCTGCGATATCTTCCGCCATTTTATACGGGTTTTCCTTTAAAATCCGGTACACATTGTCCCCGTACTGCTGATAAATCTTTGCACCGAGATTCAGCGCAATGCCATATCCCGAGAGGAAAATCATCGCATTCTGCATTTCGGCTTTTTCTGCCACCTGCTGTGCAATTTCACGCGCTTTCCGCTCGCTGATTCCCTTTACCTCCGCGAGGCGCTCCGGCTCTTCCTCGATGATCCGAAGCGTATCGTCACCGAAGCGGCGCACAATTCTTGCCGCCAGCGCCGCACCGACTCCTTTGATCGCACCGGAACCGAGATACCGCTCCAATGCAACAGAATCCTGTGGAACTTTCGTCTCATAGGATTCAATGCGGAACTGCTTTCCATAGGCAGCATGTTCAATATAATCTCCGGAAGCCTCGATCAGCTCGCCCTCTCCGATCATCGGAAGCGTGCCGACGCATGTCAGCTCGCGCCCCTTCATGCTCAGATTCAGGACGGTATAGCCGTTCTCCTCATTTCGGAAAATAATGTGTTCTACGTAGCCTTCTACTTTTTCTTTTTCACTCATCTTTTATCAAAACTGGCTTTCAAATTCATTCATCACTTCGCGGTACTGGCCGGTTCCAAGCGCAACGACGCTCGCCGGATTTTCTGCTGTCACGGTATTGATGCCGGTCCGCTCCTGGATCAGCTCGTCCATTCCGGCAAGGAGACTGCCGCCTCCGGTCAGGATAATGCCGCGGTCGGAAACATCGGATGCCAGTTCCGGCGGCGTTTTTTCCAGCACGGCACAGATCGCGTCCGCAATCTGGTTTGTCGTCTGGGCAAGGGCACCTCGGATTTCGTCGGAGGAAACCGTAATCGTCGCCGGAAGTCCGGTGATGACGTTTCTTCCCTTGATCTCCATCGTTTTCTCCTCGGCCCGCGGATAAGCGGAACCAATCCGGATTTTCACTGCCTCTGCGGTCTGTTCTCCGATAAATACGTTGTATGTTTTCCGTACATAGCGGATGATATCCTGGTCAAATGTCTCACTGGAAATCTTGACCGAATTGGAAACAACGGTTCCCGCAAGCGAGATCACAGCGATATCCGTCGTGCCTCCACCGATGTCCACGATCATATTTCCGCATGGTTTCGTAATGTCAATTCCGGATCCGATTGCCGCTGCCACCGGCTCCGGCACGATCAGCACTTCCCGGGCTCCCGCCTGGTACGTTGCCTCCTCCACAGCCTTCCGCTCTACTTCCGTCACACCGGACGGCACACAGATGCTGATTCTCGGTTTCCGGAATGCTCTTCTTCCCATTGCCTTCTGGATAAAGTAGCGCAGCATGCGCTCGGTGATCAGAAAGTCCGTGATCACGCCCTGCCGCATGGGCCGGACCGCCATAATATTGCCCGGTGTCCGTCCAATCATCTGACGCGCTTCTTCTCCAATTGCCCGTACTTTATCTGCATCTTTATCATACGCAACTACGGACGGCTCCTTTAATACAATGCCTTTTCCCTTGGCATAGACCAGGATGCTGGACGTCCCCAGATCAATTCCGATATCGGTCGTTGCAGCCATAGTAATCCCCTTTCCTGTTCTCTTTTATTTTTCTTTATTTTAATCTGTTTGAAATTTGTATAGAATAAGTTCGGGTTCAAAACACCCGAAACCCAAAAGGATCGAATGTGCTCTGAACCCAACCCGCTTCTTATTATATACAATCCCTTTTAAAATGGAAAGGATTTTTTAGAGATATTTTTCGACATATTTTCCGGTGTAGGATACCGGGCTCTTGGCCACTTCCTCCGGCGTTCCGCACGCAATCACGGTTCCGCCGCCGTCTCCGCCCTCCGGTCCGATATCAATAATATAGTCCGCCGTCTTGATGACATCCAGATTGTGTTCGATAACAACGACGGTATTTCCGCCCTCGGACAGGCGGTGCAGAATCTCCACCAGTTTGTGGACATCCGCAAAATGAAGTCCCGTCGTCGGCTCGTCGAGAATGTAGATCGTTTTTCCCGTGCCGCGGCGGCTCAGCTCTGCTGCGAGCTTGATACGCTGCGCTTCTCCGCCGGACAGCGTGGTGGACGGCTGGCCGAGGCGGATGTAGGAAAGGCCGACATCGTACAGGGTCTGTAATTTCCGGAAAATCGACGGTACCGGCCTGAAGAATTCCAGTGCCTCCTCGACCGTCATATTCAGCACATCGTAGATGCTCTTTCCTTTGTATTTGACTTCCAGTGTCTCACGGTTGTACCGTTTTCCATGGCAGACCTCACACGGCACATAGACATCCGGCAGGAAGTGCATTTCGATCTTCAGGATACCGTCGCCGCCGCAGGCCTCGCATCGGCCGCCCTTCACATTAAAGCTGAATCTTCCCTTCTTGTAGCCGCGCGCCTTGGCATCCTGCGTTGCCGCAAACAGGTCGCGGATCTGATCAAACAAACCTGTGTACGTTGCCGGATTGGAACGCGGTGTTCTTCCGATCGGGGACTGGTCGATGGCGATGACCTTATCGAGCTGTTCCATACCGATGATGTCTTTGTGTGCACCCGGAATCGTCCGCGCACGGTTCAGATCTCTTGCCAGCCGTTTGTACAGAATTTCATTGACAAGGGAACTCTTTCCCGATCCGGAGACTCCGGTCACGCAGGTCATGACACCGAGCGGGAAATTCACGTTGATATTTTTCAGATTGTGCTCTTTTGCTCCGACTACCTTCAGCCAGCCCGTCGGCTTTCTGCGCTCAGACGGAACCGGAATTTTCAGCTCTCCGCTTAAGTATTTTCCGGTGATGGAATTCGGATTTTTCATCAGATCTTCCGCCGTTCCGATCGCCACCAGCTCTCCGCCGTGCTCACCGGCTCCCGGGCCGATATCGACAACGCAGTCAGCGGCGCGCATCGTATCCTCGTCGTGCTCCACGACGATCAGGCTGTTTCCGAGGTCACGCAGATGTTTCAGCGTCGCGAGAAGTTTGTCGTTGTCTCTCTGGTGAAGACCGATGCTCGGCTCGTCGAGAATATAGGCGACACCGACAAGGCCGGAGCCGATCTGCGTTGCCAGACGGATTCTCTGCGCCTCACCGCCGGACAGCGATGCCGTTCCGCGCGCCAGGGTCAGATAGTTTAATCCGACATCCGCAAGGAAGCTCACACGCGCACGGATCTCTTTTAAAATCTGCTTTCCGATCAGCAGCTGCTGTTCGGAGAGTTCGAGGTTCTGCATAAACTTCTGCAGATTGTCGATGGAAAGGGATGTTACTTCAAAAATATTTTTATCTCCGACCGTCACACCAAGCGACGTCGGTTTCAGACGCTGGCCATGGCACGCCTGGCACGGGGTCACACGCATGAAGGTTTCGTATTCCTGTTTTGTAGAATCCGATCCGGTCTCACGGTAGCGGCGCTCTACATTTTTGATCAGCCCCTCAAAAGCCACATCGTACACACCGACGCCGCGCTGACCGCGGTAATGCACCTTGACGGATTTTCCGTTCGTTCCGTAAATCAGGATATCGTGGATTTTTTTCGGATATTCACAGAACGGAGTGGAAAGGGAAAAATCGTACTCCTCTGCCAGCGCATCGAGAACGGCTCTCGTATAGCTCGATTTGTCCGTGCAGGACTGCCAGCCGAGCACGGTGATGGCTCCGTCTGCGATGGATACGGTCTTGTCCGGAATCATCAGATCCTCGTCGAATTCCATCTTGTAGCCAAGGCCGGCACAGCTCGGGCAGGCGCCGAACGGGTTGTTGAAGGAAAAGCTTCTCGGCTCAATCTCCTCCATGCTGATGCCGCAGTCCGGGCAGGAAAAGCTCTGGCTGAAGTTGAGCTGATTTCCGTCCATCGTGTCGACCACCAGAAGGCCGTCCGCCAGATCCAGTACATTCTCGACGGAATCCGTCAGACGTTTCTCAATGTCCGGTTTGACTACAAGACGGTCCACAATAATGGAAATGTTGTGTTTCAGGTTCTTATCCAGCGTAATCTCCTCGGACAGCTCATACTGGCTGCCGTCGATCATCACGCGGACATAGCCGCTGCGTTTTGCCTGTTCGAGCACCTTTTCGTGTCTTCCCTTGCGGCCGCGCACAACCGGCGCGAGAAGCTGGATTTTCGTCCGCTCCGGGAGTGCCATGATCTGATCGACCATCTGATCCACCGACTGGCGGCTGATGACTTTTCCGCACTTCGGGCAGTGCGGAATACCGATTCTCGCGTACAGCAGACGGAAGTAATCGTAAATCTCCGTCACGGTTCCGACGGTGGAACGCGGGTTCCGGTTCGTCGATTTCTGATCGATCGAAATAGCAGGCGGCAGGCCTTCGATGCTGTCCACATTCGGTTTTTCCATCTGTCCTAAGAACTGGCGCGCGTAGGAGGAAAGGCTCTCCATGTACCGCCGCTGACCCTCCGCATAGATCGTGTCAAACGCAAGTGAACTCTTTCCTGAACCGCTGAGGCCCGTAAATACAACAAACTGGTTTCTGGGGATATCGACATTCAGTGCTTTCAGGTTGTTCTCCCTGGCTCCCCGTATTCTGATAAACTCTTTTTTCTCTGCCATAACTGTTCCTCTTATTAATTGGAATCCCTGTCCGGACAGGGACAGGAATCTTGTCTCGTTTTCTCCCATTATAGCACACCGCCGTGCGTTGTGCAAACATTTGTTCTATTTCTTTATCATCTTTTTACAGCAGAAAATCTGCCAGAATCACATTGCTGACGGAAATCCCATCGCGTGTCAGAGCCAGGCGCCCGCTGTGTTCCTGTAAAAGATGCATCGCTTCGTATTTCTTCAGAACCCCGCCGTATACGGCATGGATCTCCTTTCCAAACTGCTCCTCAAACTCCGCCGTCGAGATCCCTTGTGTCATTCGAAGGCCGAGAAACATAAATTCTTCCATGGCATCCTGCCGGGAAAGAATTTCCTCATCCTCACGGATCTTTTCCAGTGCTCCGCACGCTTTCAGATACAAAGATCGATCTGCCGTATTCGTCCACCGGCGGTTTCCGAATAACGATGCCGCGGAAGGCCCGAACCCCAGATAATCCGTCCTTTTCCAGTAGCCGATATTGTGGCGGCATGCGAAGCCCGGCTTTGCATAATTGGAAATCTCATACTGGAAAAAGCCGTATTCTGCGAGGATTTCCGCCGTTCTGCCATACATTTCGCGTTCTGTGTCCTCATCCGGCAGATCCAGTTTCTGCTCCGCAAACGGGGTTCCCGGCTCCACGATCAGGCTGTAGGCGGAAATGTGCTCCGGAGAAAGCTCCGCGATCGTCCGAAGACTCTCTTCCCATTTCTCTTCACTCTGCTCCGGCAGACCTGACATCAGATCCACGTTGATATTCGCAAACCCGGCATCCCGTGCCAGTGCAAAACTCTCCTGAAATTCCGCAAACGTGTGGATTCTTCCCAGCCGTTTCAGCTCCTCATCGTGAACCGACTGACAGCCGATACTGATCCGGTTGAAGCCGCTCTTCCTGTAACATTTCAGTTTTTCCGCATCCAGCGTTCCCGGATTGGCCTCCAGCGTAATCTCAGCATCCTCTGAAAAAACGTACTTGCTCCGCAGTTTTTCCATCACACGGGCGAGCATTCCGGCATCCACTGCGGATGGTGTTCCGCCGCCGAAAAAGACGGAAATCACTTCACTTTCTGCCGTCTCTTCCGCTGCATCGATTTCTGCCAGCAGAGCCTCTTCATACTCCTTCTGCATTGCTTTCGTGCCCGGTCCCGAGACAAAATCACAGTAGGCGCATTTCCGGATGCAGAACGGGATATGCACATAGAGTTCCAGTGGTTTTCTTTTTTTATTCATTCTGCTTTTCCTCCGTACGATCGAAAGACCGGCCCCTGCGCTCCCGCAACAGCAGGCGGCGCCGACAGGCCGGTCTCATTTTTATTTCTTAATTTTCATCCAGTTTCAGCACGCTCATAAAGGCTTTCTGCGGAATCTCCACGTTTCCTACCTGGCGCATCCGCTTCTTACCTTCCTTCTGCTTCTCCAGCAGCTTCTTCTTTCGGGAAATATCGCCGCCGTAGCACTTGGCGAGGACGTCTTTGCGCATCGCGCGGACGGTTTCTCTGGCGATAATCTTCGATCCGACAGCCGCCTGGATCGGGATTTCGAAGAGCTGCCGCGGAATCTCTTCTTTGAGCTTCTCGCACATCTTTCTTCCGCGCTCGTAGGCAGATCCCTCGAATACGATGAAGGACAGCGCATCCACTTCTTCTTTATTGACGAGGATATCGAGTTTTACAAGCTCGCTTCTCTCATAGCCGAGCAGCTCGTAGTCGAATGACGCGTAACCTTTGGAGCGGGATTTTAAGGCATCAAAGAAATCGTAGATAATCTCATTCAGCGGGAGATGGTAATGAAGCATCGCACGCGTCGTCTC
The DNA here is from genome assembly GCF_003480245.1 of Blautia sp. AM42-2. Classification (NCBI taxonomy): domain Bacteria; kingdom Bacillati; phylum Bacillota; class Clostridia; order Lachnospirales; family Lachnospiraceae; genus Blautia; species Blautia sp. AM42-2. The sequence continues at coordinate 101,067 of NZ_QUIM01000005.1, read as the reverse complement.
CATGTATTCCATTCCCTGATACTGGCCTCGTCTCTGCTGGCAGAGCTCCATGATCGGTCCGATGTAGTCGGTCGTCACCATAATCTCTGCTTTTACCAGCGGCTCTTCCATATAATCAATCTCGGACGGGTCCGGCAGATTCGACGGGTTGGTCAGGTCAATGACGGTTCCGTCGGTTTTGTGAACCTTATAGATAACGCTCGGTGCGGTCGTCACGAGATCCAGATTGTACTCACGCTCCAGGCGCTCCTGAATAATTTCCAGGTGAAGCAGTCCAAGGAAACCGCAGCGGAAGCCAAAGCCCAGTGCTGCCGATGTCTCCGGCTCGTAGAAGAGGGATGCATCGTTTAACTGCAGTTTTTCCAGCGCGTCGCGCAGATCGCCGTACTGTGCGCCGTCGGCCGGGTACATGCCGCAGTATACCATCGGGTTGACTTTTTTGTAGCCCGGCAGTGCTTCTGCACACGGACGGTCGGCATCGGTTACGGTATCACCCACGCGGGTGTCGCGCACGTTTTTGATGCTGGCGGTGATATAGCCTACCATTCCGGCGGAGAGCTCGTCGCACGGGATCAGACGGCCTGCGCCGAAGTAGCCGACCTCGACAACTTCCTCGACAGCGCCTGTCGCCATCATGCGGATTCTCGTTCCTTTTTTCACGCTTCCTTCCATCACACGGCAGGAAATGATGACGCCGCGGTATGCATCGTAGACGGAATCGAAAATCAGTGCTTTTAACGGTTCCGTCGGATCACCTTCCGGTGCCGGAATTTTCTGTACGATCTGCTCGAGCACCTCGTCCACGTTCAGGCCGGTTTTTGCTGAAATCCGCGGAGCATCCTGCGCTTCCAGTCCGATGACATCCTCGATCTCTGCAATTACACGGTCCGGCTCGGCGCTTGGAAGGTCTACTTTGTTGATGACTGGGAACACATCCAGGTCATGGTCAAGGGCGAGGTAGACGTTGGCAAGGGTCTGCGCCTCGATACCCTGCGATGCATCGACAACGAGCAGCGCGCCGTCGCATGCGGCAAGGCTTCGGGAAACCTCATAGTTGAAGTCAACATGGCCCGGGGTGTCAATCATGTTTAAAATGTACTCCTCGCCGTCGGCCGCTTTGTATACGGTACGGACTGCCTGTGCCTTGATCGTGATGCCGCGCTCACGCTCCAGATCCATATTGTCCAGCACCTGATCCTGCATCTCACGCTCGGTCAAAAGGCCTGTTTTCTGAATAATACGGTCCGCAAGGGTTGATTTTCCATGGTCGATATGGGCAATAATACAAAAATTACGAATTTTACTCTGATCTATTCCTGACAAGTTTTTTCCTCCTGCTTTTTCCCTACGATACCAGATTGCTCCATATTTCGTACTCCCGCAATCTGTCTATTTTGTATGATACGAAATTCCACTCAAAAAAGCAAGATAAATTTATCCGCCTGATGCCGGACTTTTGCCCGACAGAACCTTATGCAGGATATCCGCAAACGGCCCCATTGCATTTTTCACCTCCTCGACCGTATTCGTCTGCGCACCAACCTCGAGAAGAACAGATCTCGGGCGGAGATGGAGGTTGTAGCGGTAGCCTTTTAAATAGATACAGCGCGAAAAGCCGGGATAATACTGTTTTGCCTCATACTCCATCTGAAAGGAAAATGCAAGGTTTTCCGCCTGATACGGATTGGGCAGGCTTGTCAGTTCGCCGCTTTCTTTCGTGCGGGAAAGGCCGTTGAAAAACATGATCTGCGCGGTCGGCTTTCCGTTGATTTCTGTCACAAGACGTTTTGAACCATTGACCCCGTCCCGGTGCAGGTCGATCACGACCTGAATGGACGGGTGTTCTTCCAGCGCCGCTGCGATGACCGGCTCCGCGTAGTTGTAGGCGCGGCTCCGCTCGAGACAGCCTTCTTTCATGTCAAATGCCTCTGTAATATGAAGCACTTCGTATCCGTACTGCTTTTCCAGAAGCTCCTGCAGATCATCACCGAGGCCGATTACCGTGTCCGCTCTTTCTCCCGGACGGGAATCGGCGAAGGTTTCCTGCGAATGGGTATGATAGATCAGAATCTGCGGGCCTTCGGCATTTTCCGGCAGGGTCAGGTCTTTTCCGAGCAGGGTGCTGCCGTCGATCTCGCCCGGCAGGACCGAAGTGTTGGGATCGACAACGAAGAAGCGGTTCAGGAGCGCCTGCGGGTCAGCAAGAAGGTCAGGGGAAATTGTCTCCTGAATCGTGTCGGCCTCCGGGTAGAGAATCTCACGCGGTGCGCCGCCGGTTTCGATGGTCTCCTCCGGGACAGACTGCGGCGCTTCGGGTTCTGCCGTTGATGCCGACTCTCCGGCTGCCGGTTCTGTGATTCCTGTTTCCGTCTGCTCCGGCTCCGTGATTTCCATTCCATCTTTTTGAGTTTCATCTTTTTGAGTTCCATCCTTTTGATCTTCCTCAGTTCCCTGCTCCTTCGATTCTGTCTGCCCTCTTTCTGCTCCCGGTCCCGGATTCGAATCCTGCTTCGCCGTATCCGTTTCCGCTGCTTCTGTCCCGGCAGACAGCGTATTTTCTGCCGTGCTTCCCTCCCGAAGCGCCGGTATCTGATCCCGCACTGCCGCGAGGAGATTTTCCATCCATCCCCTTCCGTCCTCTTTTCCGTCATAAAAAAGAAGCGGCATCATCACATCCACGGATAACTGCTCCGCCTGTGCTGCCGCCCGCTGCAGCAGAACTTTCCCCTCTAAGAAATGATTTTTCCGGAGAACCGCTGCACTGCGGAACAGCAGTATACTGCAGGACAGGAAAAGACATCCCCATCCGAACCATCGTCCATTTCGCCTGGCATTCCACATATTATCACCATATTCATGATATGTTACAGTTCCCCGGAAAATGCCTGATTCATACCTGCCGCAAGAACCCCGGCCAGGCGGCGGACCATCTCGTCGATCTCTTTTGTCGTCACGTAAAGGCTTTCGAGCGCCGGTGAAATGACTTCTCCCAGAAATTCATCCATCTCGGACTCCTCCAGCGATTCCAGAACGCCTGCGACGGCATCGTGGACGATCGTTCCTGCCCCTACAACGGTCGGCACACCGATTCCGATGACCGGCACGCCGAGCGTCTCCTGATTTAAGGCATTGCGGTGGTTTCCGACGCCCGAGCCCGGCCAGATTCCGGTGTCGGCAAGCTGGATCGTACAGTTCAGCCGGTGAATACTGCATGCGGCAAGGGCATCCACGGCGAGAATCACATCTGGATGGGTCTGTTCTGCCGTTCCGCGCAGGATTTCCACTGCCTCCATGCCCGTCTGTGCCATAACGCCGGGAGCAAGGGCACTCACTTCCCGGCCCTTCTTTCCGTAGGTGCGCACCAGATGGCGCGTAACGTTAAGCTGCTCCACCGTCTCCGGCCCGAGCGCATCCGGCGTGATGCCGCGGTTGCCGAGGCCGGCCACAAGAACGGATCCGCACGCTTCCGGCACCATTTCCATCAGACAGTGGGAAAACTCCTCCGCCGCTTTCCGGCTCTCCTCCTCGTCTGCCGTCAAAAGCAGCGGCGCTTCGATCGTCACATACGTCCCTTTCGGCTTTCCCATCATTTTTGCACCCTGCTCCGATGTGATTTTCACAATGGTTGTCTGAATTTCCGCCTTTCTTTTCTTCTTCTCAATCTCGACCCCGGAGATCTCCACATGGTCCCTCTCAAATTTTTCCTGATTCTCCATCGCCAGGTCTGTCCGCATCCTATACTTTCCTATCATACTTTTCTCCTTCTCCTGTATTTTTGTTGTAGTTTTTGCAATTTTTTCAAAAATATGTATTGACAAACCATGCGAAATATTATAGGATAATAAAGCATGTTTCAGTGGAGCGCCCGTGTCTGTTCCATTGAATAACATCCCTTAAATCACATTAATTTTAAAAATATTGGAGGTGTACAGTTTGGCTAACATTAAATCCGCAAAGAAAAGAATCCTGGTAAATCAGACAAAGGCAGACCGCAACAAAGCAATCCGTTCTGCAGTTAAGACTTCTATGAAAAAAGTAGATGCTGCTGTTGCTGCAAACGATAAAGAGGCTGCTGCTGCTGCATTAGTAAATGCGATCTCTACCATCGACAAGGCTGCTTCTAAAGGCGTTTATCATAAAAACAACGCTGCCAGAAAAGTATCCAATCTGAGCAAAGCTGTAAACTCAATCGCATAATAAAGATATAAAACAAAGAGAACTTAGTCATACCGTCATGTGGCTGGGTTCTTTTTTTATGCTTACCAAAAGAGTGCGCCGCGACAGATCTTTTGATAAACACAGAACAAGGCGTATCGGCCAGTTTTCCTGTATCGGTACGCCTTGTTCTTTTTATAGCAAGACCCGAAAATAATGCAAAAAATTCAGCACCGCAGAGCGTGAATTACTGCGTCACAGATTTTCGTCGTACCCCGGTACGCCTTCAAATCTGTTCCTTGCAATTCGCGCTCAGCAGCACTGCCTTTTTTGCATTATTTTCGGGTCTTGCTATAGAAAACTCTGCTCTTACGCCGCCCTGCTGTATTTCGTAATCAGCAGCTCCACGCTCAGCAGATCGGAAATTTTTCCCGTCTTCACGTCCTCTTCCATCTGCACGCAGTCATTGACCGCCGCTTTTAATTCCTCCGCCGCATACTGGCGCGACATGGGAATATAGTTCCGCACAACGAAACTCTGCAGTCCCGTCCGTTTTGCGATCGTCGCCTGATCGCAGTGCTCTGCCAGCAGCTCTTTGACCTGTAGCAGCAGATTAAACTGGCGTGCCAGCAGAAAGAGAATCCGCATCGGCGGCTCCTTTAAAGCCAGCAGATCCTGATACAGATCGAGCGCTTTCCGCTGCTTCTTCTCCGTTACCGCGCGGATCATCTCGAAAATCCGGTTCGTAATCTGCGTTGTGCAGACTGCCTCGATATCCGCCCGCGTGATCACATCTCTTCCCATCGTATAGCTGAGCAGTTTTTCCAGCTCCTGCGAGATATTTCCCATATCCGTGCCCGTCTTTTCCAGAAAATCTTCCATATCCTGGCGCGTAATCTTTTTTCCCTCTTTTTTCATCATGCCGAGTACCCAGGTCATCAGCGTCTTTTCGTCCTGACGAGCAAATTCCACTGCTCTTCCCTGCTTCTGCACCGCCTTGTACATACGGTTCCGCTTATCGACTTCCTCCTCCACGAAGATCAGCACCAGATAATCCGGCAGGGATCCCATGTAGTCTGCCAGCGCGTCGGCTTTGTTTTTGAAAAATCCTGTATTTTCCAGCAGAATCACACGGCGGTCCGCAAAAAACGGCATCGTCTCCGCAAGGTCAATCACTTTGGGAATCTCGGTTCCTTTTCCCTCAAAGCGGGAGAAATTCATCGTGTCGTCCTCCGGCAGCAGTGCGTTTTTCAGCTTGTTTTTATACTGATGCTTCAGATAGGCTTCTTCTCCGTAGAGCAGGTAGGCCTGCTTAAAATTCTGCGTTTTGATATCTTCTAAAATGCTTTTCATTCCATCCTCTTTCTTTCGTTCCGGCAGAAGCACGTTTGCGCAGTGCCGCAGCAGCCGGAGCTTTTGACCATTCAGGAGACGGGAAATTCCACATCCGACCGGTATCCATGAACCGCCAGGCGGTCACGCTTCAGCTGTACTGTCACGGCTCCATCCACCGGTGTTCCGTAGATATGGCTTTTGCAGGCACGAAGCCGCTCCAGCAGCTCCCGGTGCGGATGGCCGTACCGTCCCGGCCACGCGCAGGAAATCAGGCTGATCTGCGGCTGTATGCGGTTCAGAAATGCCTCGCTCGTTGAATTTCTCGAGCCGTGGTGCGCCACCTTTAAAATCTGGCACCGCTCTGCCGCCCCCAGGACCTCTTCTTCTCCGCTTCCCTCCAGATCTCCCGTCAGAAGTGCGCGGCAGGCACCGCAGGAAAGCTGTAATACAACACTTCCGGCGTTTTCCTCTCCCGTATAGTCTTCGCCCGCTCCCGGATGAAGTACCGATACGGTGAGTTCTCCTGCACGGATCTCGTCTCCCTTTTTTAGATATTCTACCATAATTCCCGCTTTTTGTGCGGCTAAAATAAAAGGATTTTCTTTTTCGCTTCCTTTCATCCACACAGGCAGGAACAGATGGCGGATGCGAAGCGCCGTTTTCTGCTCCCCGATCAGCTCCAGCAGTTCGAGGATTCCGTTCGTGTGATCTGCGTCCGGGTGCGTGATAACAACGGCATCAAGAGCGGCAATGCCGCGCTGTTTCAGATATGGGAGAATCCTTTTTTCCCCGATCGCAGACGCACTGCTGCTCCCGCCGTCATTCAGCATCACAAAACGGCCGCTCTCCACCACCAGCGAATCGCCCTGGCCGACGTCAAGCGCTGTAATGGAAAACGTTTCCCGGGGACGGTAAAAAAGCAGAACACAGGCAAAAAACATGGTAATACCAAAGAGCATCCGCTCCCGCCTTCGTGCCTGCGCACCTTTTCGTTTTGCCCCATCCGGATTCATCTCCCGTTTTCGTTTTCGCACATACAGTATCACCAGCAGACCGGTCAGAATGATTCCATATCCTGCCATCTGCCATTTTTCCGGCTGACCGCAGATCCACACATTTCCCGGAATCTGTGCGACCGCCGCTGTCATCTGCCGCAGAAGTGTGAGCAGGAACCGCGCCGGAAGCAGAACAACACTTCCCGCTTTCACGCTTGCCAGTCCCGCCAGAAGCCCCGCAGCACCCGTCAGCAGCACCGCCGTCATGACAGCTCCTGCAAACAGATTCGGCAGAAACGCAAAGAGCGGAATCTCATAAAAATACCACGCCTGCAGCGGGATCATGACAAGCTGCAGGGAAAGGTACACCATCGCAGCCTCTTTCCCTTTCGCCGCAAGTTTTTCCAGCCCCGTTTTTTCCCCGCGTCTCTTCCGTTCCGCCTTCTCCCCCGCCAGAACCGGATAAACCCCGGAAATGGCTGTTACTGCTCCAAACGAAAGCCAGAACCCGCTCTGCTCCAGATACGAGGGGTTTTCTGCCAGCATCAGAATTGCCGCAAGAGAGAGCGCACTTAAGGAATCATACGTCCTTCCCACTGCGACAGCTCCCATCCGCACTGCAAACATCACCACTGCACGCACGGTCGCCGTTCCGCTGCCGGTAAACATGCCATACAGCACCATACCGGCGGCCGCCGCCAGAGACGCGGGAGTTTTCGGCAGATGCAGCGCCATCAGCAGCCGTCGGAGTGCCATGCCGAGCAGCATCAGATGCATGCCGGAAACGGAAATCAGGTGCAGCAGACCGCTCTGCTGATACGCCAGATACGTCTCCTCCGTGAGTTCCGACCGTTCCCCGAGCAGCATCGCAGAAAGCACACCTGCCTCCTCCTCCGGCATCATTTCTTTTAAAACGGCACAGCACCGCTCCCGCTCCAGCCGGAGCGCTTCGCCGAGATTCCACCGCCCGACATCCACAACTTCCTCCCGCTCCGAAATCACGTAGAACGCACAGCCTTTTCCCTCATAATATGTTTTCTCATCAAACATCCCCGGATTGCGCGGGCTTTCCGGCTTTTTTACAGTTCCGTACACCCGCACAGCGGCTCCGACCGGCAGATCTCCCCGCTTTGCGAGCAGATAAATTTTCCCTTTGCTTCCCTCCCCGCGCAGCACATACCCGTTGTTGCTGCTCTTTTTCTCATACGTTTCAATTGTCCCTGCAATCCACACCTTCCTGCCCTGCTGCGCTTTGTTTTCGTATTTGGGGTCAGAAAAAGGCGTGCCAAGAGGCACGCCCGCAATCCGCAGCAGCACAAGCACCAGCATGAATCCAAGACACGCCAGGCACATGGGCCGTTTTCTCATGTATCTTTTTCCTCCAGATAAGACAGGTCTTCCTCGTAGAACTGATTGAGTTTCATCGTTTCACGGAAGGTTACATCGCTCTCTCCGTTGATGGAAAACTGCACCTTATCCACCTTACAGTTCGCCGTGATGGAATCCACCACCGCATAAATCGGAATCTGCTCCGCCACACTCGAAAGCGCAGAATCCTTAAAAGATTTGTCAAAATTCACATAGGCAATCCGATCGGATGTCGTGACACTTAAGACATTCATCGTATCCGGCAGCACTGCATAATGGCCGTCTTCTTTCGGTCCCTTCATCAGCTGCTCCACCACGACCCGCTCCAGCGGAATGTTCGTGCTGTACGGCACCCGCCGCGTCTCCTTCACAAGATGATCGCCTGCTTCATTTGCAAAATACAGTGTCAGCGTCGCATACTGATACTGATAAATTTCCCTTCCGGAATTTTCCAGAAAGCTGTCCGCCGTCATCGTTCCGATCTCGCGTCCTTTGGAATCCTTTAACGGATCCCCGTCAATCAGAAGCGTCACGCGCTCCACCTCCGGAACCTGCACAAAGGTACGCACCAGTCCTGCACGCACCAAAACCTCCTGCGGCCGCGCAAGCTCTCCGTACTCTCCACTTAAGTTCAGCGTAAGGAGCCCGTTCTCCAGCGTATATGTCTTGATGGAAATCCCATTGGAAAGAAGTGCCTGGTTTCCGTCCTTGGCAGGTTTCTCCTGCAGCGCGTCAACCAGCTCCTTGATCAGTTTCTGATCCGTTCCTTCTTTTGGTTCATACGGCTCCTGCACCAGTGTTGTGCCGGTTTTGTCTAGGCAGTACAGGTGATACGCCGACTCCTTCTGGCTCTTCTGCCACTGCCCGCAGCCGCTAAGAAGCAGCACGCCGGCCAGCAGTACGCCAAGTATCCGTTTCATGTGCGCCACCTCCTACATCACGTAATTCAGAGGAATCCGCACGGAAAATGTCGTTCCCTCGTTTTCTTTGCTGTATACACGGATCGCTCCCCGGTGCATGACAATCGCGCTCCGCGCAATCGCAAGGCCAAGGCCGGTTCCGCCGATTTCCCGCGAGTGGGACTTGTCCACGCGGTAGAAACGCTCGAAGATATGCGCAATCGACTCCTCCGGGATGCCGATGCCGGAGTCTGCCACCGTCACGTAGAAATATTTGTGATCCGCATTTAAGGATACACGCACCCATCCATTCTCGTTGTTGTACTTGATGCCGTTTTCGATCAGGTTCGAGAACGCCAGCGAGAGCTTCGTCGCATCCACCTCTGCATTGACCGGGCGGAAGCTGTCGAGAATGAGCTCCACATTTTTCTGTGCGGCAATCGGATGAAGCCGCTTCAGCAGCTGCTCTAACAGCTCGTTGATATTGACCTGGGTGATATTGAGGTCTGCCACCTTTTTATCCATCTTGACCAGCGACAAAAGGTCGGTAATAATCTGGTTTTCGCGGTCGATCTCCGAGGTAATATCCTGCATGAATTCCTGATAAAGTTCCACCGGAACGCCCTCCTGCCCGTTCAGCGAATCCGCCAGAACCTTCATGGACGCAAGCGGCGTCTTTAACTCATGCGAGACGTTCGAAACAAATTCCTGGCGGGAATCGTCGAGCGTACGGACGCGGGTCAGCATCTTGTTGAATGCGTCCGTGATCAGCTCTGTCTCGAGGTAATCCGGAACAGAAATGCTTTCGTCGAGATAGCCGTCGGTGATGTCCTCGATGGAACGGGTGACCTTCTGGAACGGCTTCATCAGAATGCCCGCGAGCAGATAGCCAAAGACCAGCACGAGAAGCGTAATGATCGAAAGAATCGTCATTCCCTTCGTCTCCAGAATTTTCATATTCGCACGGATCTCATCCGTCGAAATGCTGACGAGCATAACGCCGAGCGTCTCCTTCGTCTCGGTATTCTGAATCCGCACCGTCATTTCCAGATAGCTGTTTTTCCGGTCGTACTGGCTCGTCTCCTTGCCCTGAAAGCTCTGGATGACCTCCTGCGAGATAATCGTCTTTCCGCGGTCCATATCGTACGTATCTTTGATGACGCGGAAATCCTGGTCGATAATCAGGATTCTGCCGCCGTAGATATTCGTCAGCATACTGAGCTGTCCGTTGATGACATCCGATCCAGGATCTTCCATGTAATTCTGCTGGATGAGCTGGTTGCAGATAATATCGCACTGATTTTTTACGGTAATGCTGCGCACCGATACCGCACGGTCCTCATAGCTGTTTACGATGCTCTTCTCAAGGATCACACACGGTACAATGCCGATGATCACAAGAATCACCGTGATGCGGAAGCGCAGACTCCGCAGAAACTTCCATTTTTCTTTGTTTTTAAGCCTGGAAATAGTAACCAACTCCCCACTTTGTGTGAACGTACTTCGGTTCACTTGGATTTTTCTCAATCTTTTCGCGCAGACGGCGGATATGTACATCTACGGTGCGCACGTCGCCCGGGTACTCATAGCCCCAGACAATGTTCAGCAGGTTCTCTCTGCTGTACACCTTGTTCGGATTGAAGACGAGAAGCTCGAGCACATCGAACTCCTTCGCAGTCAGATTGATCTCGCGGTCTCCGATGAAGACTCTTCTGCTCTCGCAGTCGATCCGCAGGTCTTTCACCTGTACGACTTTTGCTTTCTCTTCTTTTGGCTCCTGGCGGGCCGCACGGCGCATGATGGCCTTGATGCGTGCTTTTACTTCCAGAATGTTGAACGGCTTTGTGATGTAATCATCTGCGCCGTATTCCAGTCCCAGGATTTTGTCCATGTCCTCGCCCTTTGCGGTCAGCATGACGATCGGAACGTTGGAAAATTCACGGATCTGCTGGCAGACGGACAATCCGTCCAGCTTTGGCAGCATCAGATCCAGAAGGATCATATCGTATTCTTTTTCTTTTGCCATGGAGAGTGCTTCCTCGCCGTCGTATGCGCAGTCAACCTCCATGCCGTCCTGCTCCAGGCTGAAGCGGATTCCTTTTACGATCAGTTTTTCATCATCAACTACAAGAACTTTCTTTGCCATTTCTTCTCCTTCTTGTTCTAAACCTCGATAGAACCCCTTATCTTTTCAAACATCTTTCCCTTGATGCCCTCAATGTTCATAATCTCCTCAATCGAACCAAACGGGCCGTTTGCTTCGCGGTAGGCGATGATGGCATCCGCACGGCTCTCTCCGATGCCGGAGAGTGTCATCAGTTCTTCTTTTCCGGCCGTGTTCAGGTTGACTTTGCCGGAACCGGAAGCCTGCTCCGTGCCGCCCGTATTCTGCTGCGGCGTTTCCGTGATTTCCATGTTTTCTGCCTCCTCGCGCGTCCAGACGGTGATCTGCTCTCCGTCTTCGATTTTCCGTGCAAGATTGAGGATTTTTTCTTCAGCATCCGGCAGAAATCCGCCTGCCGCTTCCACAGCCTGCACTACGCGGCTTCCGCCCGGCAGCGTGTAGACACCGGGGGAAGCAACCGCACCGCAGATATAAACCTGCACTGTTTCTTCCGGTGCTGTCTCCTGTGCCTCACGTTTTTCCGGAATGCCTGTGGTTTCTCCGGCGCTTTTTTCGGAAACCGTCTGCTCCTCATCCACTTCCTTCTGATTCCCGAAAACGGTTTCCGCCGTGCTCCCGCCCGTGCTATCTGACAGTTTGTATTCTGTATCCCTGTGGTTGCATCCGCAGAGCAAAAAAACCAGCATCGCCGCCAGTATTTTTGCATGTTTTCTGCCTCTGTTCTGCTGTTTTTTCAATTTCATGCTGTGTACTCCCTTCCGCTTCGCATCTGACGCGCAAGGGTCCCTTGTGTACGCATAACTACGTTTCTATTGTATCGGAGATGCCGCAAAAATACAAGTAGAAATCTGTACCTTTATTTCCACTGAAACACTACAATTCCCACAACTGCCACTGCCATGCCGAGCAACTTGCGCACGGTGAAATCCGTTTTTTCCATACCGAAAAGGCCGAACAGTTCAATCAGCCACGCCGCTGCGAGCTGGGAAATGACGATCAGCATCGCCGCCTTCGCCGGGCCGAGGCCTGCCATACTCCAGATAACCGTGATCGTGATAAACGCGCCAATTGCCCCGCCGAGCAGCAGATACCACGGCTTTACGCGGAACAGATCCCCGATCGGCTCCCTCCCGGTGATGCACCATGCCGCAAGACAGACGGCAAACGCACTAATCTGCACCCAGCCGGCCGCCAGCCATGTACTCGTCTGTTTCGTCACCTCTGTGTTGAAAACGCCCTGAATACTCATCAGTGCGCCGGAAAGCAGCGCTGTTAAAATTCCCGCCATTGATTTTTCCTCCTGCTGTTTTTTTATGTACTCTCGGAGTCTTTCTGCGCTTGATTTTACGAGAAGATTTTTTGTCAGTTGTGCCCAAATTTCTGAGGCGTACGCGGTGCGTACGTTGATGAAATTTGGGTGCAGCTGGCGGAAAATCGGCCGTAAAAGCAAGTGCAGAAAGGCTCCGAGAGTACATTTTATACTATTCCTTTTTTCCCCGTTTTTATACAGAACTCAGGGACAGCAGAAAAACAGCCGCCCGGTCTCCTGCCTAGGAAACCAGACGGCTGTCTATTTCACATTACTGTAATGCTTTCTCCAGTTTTTCAATCATCTCATCGATGTCATCTTTCGTAATCACAAGCGGCGGTACCATACGAAGAACGTCGCTTCCGGCGGAAATCACAAGAAGTCCGTTCTCAATCGCGCGGTTGATGACTTCTCCGACCGGACGGCCCGTTACGACAAGGCCCTGCATAAAGCCTTTTCCACGGCGTGCTGCGAGGCAGTCATATTTTTCCACCAGCTCGTCCAGCTTTTTCTCCAGATACGGAGCCGTCTCTGCTACATGCTCTACGACATGCTGTTTCTCATAGCATTCAAATACAGCATTGACAGCCGCGCAGGCCAGCGGGTTTCCGCCGTATGTCGTTCCGTGGTCTCCCGGAACGAGCGAATGCTCTGCCGTCTTTTTATTCAGCACGAAGGCGCCGACCGGAACGCCGCAGCCAAGTGCTTTTGCACACGTCATGACATCCGGCTGTACGCCGTAATCCTGCCATGCGAACAGTTTTCCTGTTCTTCCCATACCGCACTGGATCTCGTCGAGAATCAGCAGGATGTCGTGCTCGTCACACAGATCGCGCACGCCCTGTAAAAATTCTTTCGTTGCCGGATAGATACCGCCCTCGCCCTGTACAGTCTCCATGATGATCGCACATGTCTTGTCGGTAATCTGTGCCTTTACGCTCTCCAGATCATTAAAATCCGCAAATTTAATGCCGCCGATCAGCGGTTTGAACGGATCCTGATAATGCGTATTTCCTGTTACAGAAAGCGCTCCAAGGCTTCTTCCATGGAAGGAATGGTTCATCGCGATGATCTCGTGATCGTTGCTGCCGTCTTTTAAGTAAGCGTATTTTCTCGCTACTTTGATGGCTCCCTCGATCGACTCCGTACCGCTGTTCGTAAAGAATACTTTATCCATGCCGGATGCCTTCGCCAGCTTTTCCGCCGCGGAGCCCATCGGAACATTGTAGAACAGGTTGGAAACATGGATGACTTTGTCCACCTGGTCTTTCACTGCTTTTTTATAATCGTCATTGCTGTAGCCGAGCGCATATACCGCGATACCTGCCGCAAAGTCCAGATATGCTTTTCCGTCGGTGTCATACAGATGAACGCCCTCGCCGTGGTCGATCACAAGCGGGAACCGGTTATAGGTGTGGAGCACGTACTGCTCGGTCTGTTCCATATACTCATTCGTCTTCATGATTGAATTTCTCCTTGTTTTCCCCTAAAATAGCCGTACCAATTCCTTTGTTCGTAAAGATCTCAAGCAGCAGGCAGTGCGGGATTCTTCCGTCCATGATGTGGACTCTCGATACGCCGTTCTCGATCGCATCGATGCAGCCCTGCAGTTTTGGAATCATGCCGCCGCCGACATTTCCATTTGTGATGAGATCTCTTGCTTCCTGTACGTGGAGCTCGGAAATCAGGCTCTCCGGATCCTTCGGATCTTTGTAGACACCCTCGATATCGGTCAGGAATGCCAGTTTTTCTGCATTTAACGCCTCAGCGATGGCGCATGCCGCGTCGTCTGCGTTGATATTGTAAGTATTGAAATCATCATCCATGCCTACCGGGCAGACAACCGGAAGGAAGTCGTTCTCCAGAAGATCGTACAGCACCTTCGGGTTTACGTTCTTGATATTTCCAACGAAGCCGATATCCTCGCCCTTGGACAGCTTCTTCTCTACATTTAAGAGTCCGCCGTCTTTTCCGCTGATGCCGACAGCATTAACTCCGAGTGACTGAATCATGGTGACAAGCTCTTTGTTGACCTTATTCAGCACCATCTCTGCCACTTCCATCGTATCGGCATCCGTTACACGAAGACCGTTGACGAATTTCGGTTCCATGCCGACTTTTCCGACCCAGCGGCTGATTTCCTTTCCACCGCCGTGTACGATGATCGGTTTGAAGCCGACCAGTTTCAGAAGAACTACGTCCTGGATGACGTTTCTCTTTAACTCTTCATCCACCATTGCGCTTCCGCCGTATTTGATGACAATGATTTTGCGGTTGAACCGCTGAATATAAGGAAGTGCCTCGATCAGCACATTTGCTTTGTCCAGATACATCTGATTTACCATGATTTTTTCTCCTCTTATGCTCTTTTCCCGTGCCTGTTCCGGATCCGGTCAGGAACGATAATCTGCGTTGATTTTTACGTAATCGTAGGTCAGGTCGCAGCCCCATGCCGTTGCTGTCGCCTCTCCCATGTGGATGTCGGCGATCGCAGTTACTTTCGGCTCGGAGAGGATCTTCGTTGCCTCCTCCTCGCTGTAGTCAACGGCAACACCTTTCGTGATAATCTGCAGTTTTCCGGCTGCGCTCTCAAAGTAGAGATCTACATTTTCCGGATCGAATTTTGCTCCGGAGTAACCCATCGCGCAGAGGATTCTTCCCCAGTTGGCGTCATGGCCGAAGATTGCCGCTTTCGTCAGACTCGATGTGATGACGGATTTTGCCAGTGTCACGGCCTGCTCTTTGCTCTCGGCTCCCTGAATCGTCACTTCGAACAGTGCGGTTGCGCCCTCGCCGTCGCCTGCGATGTGCATCGCCTGTGTTTTATTGACTTCAAAGAGTGCTTCTTTGAAAATCTTGTAATCCTCGTTTTCTTCCGTAATTTCCGGGTTTCCGGCAAGACCGTTTGCCAGAAGGAGAACGGTATCGTTTGTGGAAGTATCACCGTCTACGGAAACCATGTTGTAGGTGTCCGGTACGACTTCGCTCAGTGCTTTCTGCAGCATCTCTTTCGAAATATTGGCATCGGTTGCCACAAAGCTCAGCATGGTGCACATATTCGGATGGATCATGCCGGAGCCCTTGCACATGCTGCCGATCGTTACGGTTTTTCCGCCGATTTCGATCTGAACAGCAACTTCCTTCGGCTCGGTGTCGGTTGTCATGATCGCCTGTGCTGCTGTAGCTGCGGCTTCTCTTGTAGCTGCAAGCTGCGGTTTCAGCATTTCCACGCCGGCTGCGATCTTATCGATCGGAATCTGTTTTCCGATAACACCGGTCGATGCAACGAGAACGGAGTCCTCTGGAATGGAAAGTGCAGCCGATGCTGCCTCTGCGGTTTTTCTGCAGTAGCCATGGCCCTCCTCGCCGGTGCATGCATTGGCGATTCCGCTGTTGCAGACGATTGCCTGTGCGGTTGGATGGTTGTATACAATCTCCTGGTCCCATTTGACCGGAGCTGCTTTTACGATGTTTGTAGTAAAGGTTCCTGCTGCTACGCACGGTACCTCGCTGTAGACAAGTGCCATATCCTTTACGCCCTGTTTTTTAATTCCTGCTGCGCCGCCTGCTGCCTGAAAACCTTTTGCAGCAGTGATGCCTCCTTCAATCTTTTTCATTCTTTTATCCTCACTTTTCGTAAATTCCGTCTGTTGTCTGCTTCTGTCTTTTTTACGGGAACATCGGCGGCATGCACAGGCCTTCGTTTTCCGGCAGGCCGAACATCAGGTTCATATTCTGTACCGCCTGTCCTGCTGCGCCTTTGACCAGGTTGTCCATCGCACCCATCATGATGATTCGTTTCGTTCTCGGATCGATCTTGAAGTTGACATCCACATAGTTGCTTCCCTCGACCCATTTCGTCTGCGGGCAGACATCCTTATCGAGAACACGTACAAACTGCTCGTTGGCATAATACTTATCATAAACGGCTTTAACCTCTTCGTAAGTCACATCTTTTTTCAGGGATGCATATGCCGTTACGAGAATGCCGCGGTTCATCGGAACAAGATGCGGGGTGAAGTTCAGGGTGATCGGGTAGCCGGCTGCATAGGAAAGCTGCTCCTCGATCTCCGGTGTGTGGCGGTGGCCGGCAACGCCGTATGCCTTGATGTTTTCATTGACCTCACAGTAGAGGTTGTCCACTTTCGCTCCTCTTCCTGCTCCGGAAGTTCCTGATTTTGCATCAATAATGATGGTGTTTCCATCAATCAGATCTTCCTTTAATAAAGGATAAATCGAAAGAGTTGAGCAGGTCGGATAGCATCCCGGGTTTGCCACGATGCGCGCTTGTTTTACTTTCTCACGGTTGATCTCGCACAGTCCGTAAACCGCCTCGTCGATATACTGCGGGGATTTATGCTCGATCTTGTACCACTCTTCATACGTTTTTACATCTTTAATACGGAAATCGGCGCTCAGGTCGATGACCTTTACTTTCGAAAGAATTTCATCATTTACCAGGGAAGCACAGAGTCCCTGCGGAGTTGCTGTAAAAATGACGTCTACTTCCTTTGCAAGCTGCTCCATGTTGTCGTCCTTGCAGACATCGTCTACTAACTGAAACATATTCTGGTAAACCGACGCATATTTCTTATCGATATAGCTTCTGGAACCATACCATTTAATCTCCACATCTTTGTGTCCCAGGAGAATACGCACCAGCTCGCCTCCTGCATATCCTGTAGAACCGATAATTCCTGCTCTGATCATACCTTTTTCTCCTTTTTTCTTTCGCCCGTTTTCTTGTCTTGCCGGACATTTTTTCTTTTTTCTTTATGATATCTCAATTATTTTCTTTTTTCAATGAAAAATCTTTGTTTTCTGCTGTCATATACCGTCGATTGCATAAGTATACACCTCAAATGTATATTATGCAAGTTTTTTTTGAATTTCTGAAAAAAAGCTTGCATAATCCTGTCGTATGATGTATATTTTAGTCATTGACGATGCACCGCGCATATAGGTGCACGAGAAATCCAAGGAGGATCTTACATTATGAAAGAAAAAGTTGTACTTGCCTATTCCGGCGGACTTGATACTACTGCCATTATTCCGTGGCTGAAAGAGACCTTTGACTACGAAGTAATCTGTTGCTGCATCGACTGCGGCCAGGGAAACGAGCTGGTTGGCCTCGATGAGAGAGCAAAACTTTCCGGCGCTTCCAAATTATATATCGAAAACGTTATCGACGAGTTCAGTGAAGACTTCATCATGCCGTGCGTAAAAGCAGGCGCTGTTTATGAGAACAAATACCTGCTCGGTACTTCCATGGCACGTCCGGTTATCGCAAAGAAACTCGTTGAGATCGCAAGAAAAGAAGGTGCTGTTGCCATCTGCCACGGCGCTACCGGTAAAGGAAATGACCAGATCCGTTTCGAGCTCGGCATCAAAGCCCTTGCTCCGGATATCAAAGTAATCGCTCCTTGGAGAATGACCGATGTATGGACCATGCAGTCCCGTGAAGACGAGCTGGCTTACTGTAAAGCACACGGCATCGACCTTCCGTTTGATGCAAACCACAGCTACAGCCGTGATCGTAACCTGTGGCACATCAGCCATGAGGGACTTGAGCTTGAGGATCCGTCCAACGAGCCGAACTACGACGATCTTCTCGTACTGACCACTCCTCCGGAAAAAGCTCCGGACGAAGGCGAGTACGTAACCATGACCTTTGAGGCCGGCGTTCCGAAGACCTTAAACGGAAAAGAAATGAAAGTTTCTGAAATCATCACCGAGCTGAACAAGCTGGGCGGAAAACACGGCATCGGTATTGTTGATATCGTTGAGAACCGTGTTGTCGGCATGAAATCCCGCGGTGTTTATGAGACTCCTGGCGGAACCATCCTGATGGCTGCACATGAGCAGTTAGAGGAGCTGATTCTCGACCGTGAGACCCTGAAAACAAAGAAAGATCTCGGAAACCTGCTTGCTGAGGTTGTTTACGAAGGAAAATGGTACACTCCTCTGCGCGAGGCAATCCAGGCATTCGTTGATGTCACCCAGAAATATGTAACAGGCGAAGTAAAATTCAAACTGTTCAAAGGCAACATCATCAAAGCCGGCGAGTCTTCTCCGTACAGCCTGTACAATGAGTCTCTTGCTTCCTTCACCACCGGCGATCTCTACGATCACCACGATGCAGACGGATTCATCACACTGTTCGGTCTGCCGCTGAAGGTTCGTGCGATGAAAATGCAGGAGCTGGAGAAAAACAACAACAAATAAGATCTGATCCTATGGATTCCCAAAAGAAAGCGGACTCGCTCCGCTTTCTTTTTTTGCATACAAAAAGGACCCGCCCATTTCAGGCAGGTCCCTTTGTTTATTCGTAATATGCGTCGATTCCGTCCGCAATTCCCTGTGCCATCTTGTTTCGGTAATCCTCGGTTGCCATCAAACGGTCCTCGGAAGGATTGCTCATGAAGCCAAGCTCAATGATCGTGACCGGAATGGTACTCCAGTTGATGCCGCTCATGGAATCGGTGTAAATCACATCGCGGTTCTTCGCACCGGTGTCTTTGCAGAATGCTGCGATCATCTTCTGGGAGAGCTTCTGGCTCTTGCTGACCACATCACCGGAAAGATACGTATTTCTGCTGCTCGGTGCCATCGTGAGTGCTCCGTAAACCGACTGGTTCGAATCTCCGTTCGCGTGTACACGCACGAGAATGTCTGCTCCGTTCTGCGCGGCAAGTTTTGCACGCTCGGAGTTGCTGATATTGACGTCGTGCGTCTCGCGGATCATGTAAACATCGTAGCCGCGCTCCTCAAGGATATCGCGTACCTTTAAAGATACCGCAAGGTTCAGCTCATACTCATTGATGCCGGTTGCCACACCGCATGTTCCGGAAGCAACCTTCGCCTTATAGGTCGATGATCCCGGTCCGATCGGCTCTTTCTCGCTGTTTCCTCTTCTCTGGTGTCCTGCGTCGATTGCCACGCAGATATTTTTGCTGTTCCGGCGGACACCGTTTTTATCAACGTAATAGCCGTCGATGTAGGTATCCTTATAGATGCCTCCCCAGCTTCGGAAGTAATACGTTTTTCCGTCCACTTCCTGCCAGCCGTTCTTGTAAATACCGCCCCAGCTCCGGAAGTAATACGTTGCGCCTTTGATCGTTACCCACTGGCTCTTATACATGCCGCCCCAGCTCTGCAGGTAATACCAGTTATTATCATACCACAGCCATTCACTGTGCATCATTTTGCCGTCCTGCCTCAGATAATACCAGTTCTTGTCATACAGCAGCCAGCCTTCCCCTTTTGGGGTTCCGTTGCTGTCCATGTAATACCAGTCACTGCCCTTGGCCGCCCAGGCGTTCACGCGCATGCCGCCCCAGCTTTCAAAGTAATAATCAACGCCGTCAATCGTCTGCCAGCCGGTACTCATCACACCGTCTGCGTCTACATGGTACGTTCTTTTATCATGCACAAACCACTGATTCGTTCTGAGGCTTCCGTCCTCATTCAGATAGTACCATGTTCCGCCGACTTTTTTCCAGCCCTGGAATCCGGCTCCGCCCCAGCTCTCGAAGTAGTAGAGCGTTCCGTCAATCTTCTGCAGTCCGGTGCTCATCACACCGTTTTCATCTACATGGTATGTTCTCTTGTCGTGAACGAACCATTCATTCGTTTTGACGCTTCCGTCCTCGTTCAGATAGTACCATGCCCCGCCGACTTTTTTCCAGCCCTGGAAACCGGCTCCGCCCCAGCTCTCAAAATAATAGAGCTTTCCGTTGACCATCGAAAGACCCGTGCACATGATTTCGTCTGCATTCAGATAATATCTCCGGTTCAGATGGGTGATCCACTCGCTGGCGGCCATCGTGCCGTCCTCTTTTCTGTATTTCCAGCTTCCGTCCTCCTGTTTCACCCAGCCGGCAGGAAGTTTCTCCTCCGGCTCCTGTTCGTTGTCCTCACCTGGAATCGTAACAGCCGGCGTCTCGTTTTCCGAAGTACCGCTCTGCTCCTGCGCTGCCGCTTCCTCATCCGAATTCTGCTCGGAACTTTCCGTCTCATCCTGCTGCCAGGTTACGGCCGTGCCGTCATTTTCTGCTGCGCTTACCCTTGCCGGAAGCGCCCAGCCTCCTGCCGCAACGGCCGCTGCGATCAGCAGTGCTGCGATTTTCTTTTTTGCCATCTGGTTTTCCTCCTTTTATCGCGCCATCTGGTAAATCTCATATACTTCCTGTGCGCCCAGCTTGCGGATGCGGGACAGTTTTACGGTGTCCTGCTGTGTTGCATCCATGGAAAGGGCACGCAGATCCTCATCCGACGGGTTCAGAATATCAAGCTCATGCAGGGAGGTCGGCATGCCGAGCGAATGGAAGAACGCTACTGTGCGCTCAATGCCTTCCGTTGCCCGTTTGTGATCGCTTCCCTCTGTGATGCCCCAGACTTTTTCTGCAAACCGTGCAAACCGCCAGAGAACCGTCTCCTCATCGTACTGGTATTTCGCCCAGGCACCCCAGACTGCCGCCAGGGATGCGCCGTGTGCTACATCATATTTTGCACTTAACGCATGGCCAAATTTATGTACCGAAAAATCTTTGCCGCGTCCGCACTCCGTCAGTCCATTGTGTGACAGGCTTCCGCACCACATGATTTCCGCCATCGCATTGTAATCGGATGGGTTTTCCAGAACCTTCGGTCCGTTTTTGATTACGGTACGGAGGAGTCCCTCTGCAATCTCGTCCGTCATCTCGCACTGGCTCTCCGGAATGAAATAGCGCTCCATCGTGTGCATCATGATGTCGGTTACTCCGCAGGCAATCTGGTATTTCGGCAGGGTTGCTGCCAGCTCCGGGTTCATGATGGCAAATTTGCAGCGGTTGAACGGCGTGTTGATGCCGGCCTTTTTGCCGATTGCCTCGTTTGTCAGAACGGCTGAATCGCTCATCTCGCTTCCGGCTGCCGGTATCGTCAGAACCGCTCCTACCGGGAGAGATTTTGTCAGCGGTACTTTTTTCGTCCAGATATCCCAGAGTGCCTCCTCCGGATTTGCAGCTCCATGCGCAACGGCTTTTGCGGTGTCAATTGAGCTTCCGCCGCCGACGGCAAGAATAAAGTCTGCCTGCATTTCCACTGCTTTTTTCACACCCTCCTCGGCAAGGGCAAGTCTCGGGTTTGGTTTTACGCCGCCAAGCTCTTCAAAGGCAAGGCCCTCTTTTGCAAGAGATGCTTCCACTCGTTCCAGAAGACCGCTCCGTTTTGCACTTCCGCCTCCGTAAACGACGAGCACCTTTGTGCCGCCCCATTTCTTTACCTCAGCGCCTGCCTGGTTTTCGGTCTCTTTTCCGAACACGACTTCCGTCGGGGTATACTGTATAAACTGATCCATCTTCTTATTTCCTCCCTGCATTTTTATTCTTCATAAATCCGTACGTTTCCCGAGCTTACACGGTAAAGATCGTCTCTCCTGTTTTCCAGAGACGGGATTTCATTTCTTGTCCGCTCCAGCACTTCCGGATCCAGCTCTGCGATGAGTACCTGCGGGGTATCATCTGCCTCCGCAAGAATTTCGCCGTCCGGCGCAATGATCATGGAATGGCCGTACGCCTCAAACCGCGCTTTCTGGCCGCACTGGTTGGCGGCGAGCACGTAGCATCCGTTTTCAATGGCGCGCGTGCGCAGCAGTACTTCCCAGTGGCGCTCTCCCGTTGCTTTCGTAAAATCCGCCGCTATCAGAAATGCATCGGCTCCGGAGGATGCCATCAGCCGGTACTGTTCCGGAAAGCGGATATCGTAGCAGATGCTCATGCCGAACAGGCCAAGCGCCGTGTCCGCAAGAACAATTTCATTTCCCGGGCAGATCTCGTGTGATTCTTCGTAGGAGACACTGCCCGGAATATTTACGTCAAACATATGTATTTTGCTGTATTCTGCAATCGTTTCTCCATCTGGTCCGAACAGAAACGACGTGTTGGACGGACGCCCCGGATGGCGCCGTACCGTCATGCTGCCGCAGTGCAGATAGACACCGTACCGTTTGGCAAGGCTGGAAAACCGGCGGCTTACGTAGCCCGGCACTGCACTTGCGTGGCCCGGCATGTCTGCTCCCGTGTATTCTGCGGTCTCCGGGAAAAGAATCAGCTTCGCTCCTTGTTCCGCCGCCTCCCGCACATACTGCTCGGCCATACGCATATTTTCATTCATATCCGGCCCGGAATCCATCTGCACCAGGCCTGCAATTATTTTTTCCATCTTTTTGTCCCCTCGTTTCACATGTTAGCTTGTGATTTTTCCGCTTATACTCTCGTTTATTATATCGTTACAGTTCACAGATACCTGCGAACTGTAACATTCGCAGCCCTCATTGAAAGTTTTGCTACGCAAAAGGAGGGCTGCTCACACCTGAATCACTTTCTTACGCAGCGAAACAGCAAGTGTTTCACTGCTGATTGAACAGTAATATTATATCTCATATTCCCCAAAACAGCTACCCAAATTCGCAATTTTCATACCTTTTGCAGCTTTTATTTTTTAATTTTTGAAAATAACAATTGACAAATCCGGAAAACAGGAGTAGCTTAGAACCATAAGCTGTCGTGTTCGATCAGATGCGGCAGAAAAAATCATGAAAGGAGAACACCACTTATGATCAATCTTATTTATGCATCCAGCGTAAAACAGAATAAACTTCGTATGGCGATCAAACCAGGTGGCTGCCCTTCTTTCGAAATTCTTTGTAAGCATTAACTCTGCATAACAAATCTCTATGCATTCTTTATGCCTGCTATTTCGCACAGAAGGCGCGGTACGTCGATACTGCGGCTTTTTTTATTGCTATAAACAGTACGAAACCGTTCTTTCCGGCTTCGCTCCGTTTCCGGCAGGCAGATTCCGCGGTCTTCTTACCGCATCGATTCCCTTCTTTTATATACAAACGCAGCCTTCGCTTTCGTTTCCCGTTGTTCCGTTCCCACACTTACGGAGCTTTTGAAAGCCTATGTTCTGCCAGACACCCAAACGACATCAATGAGGAGGTTTTAACATTCATGAAGAAAAATCCAATCGGTAAGTACCTGCTCCAGAACTGGTACTACTACGTTTTCGCTTTTGGTTCCATGGCCTTAAGTGTCTTTCTCGATATGCTCGCGCCGCTTGTCACGCTGCACATCGTGGATGACGTGCTGGTCGGTCACAAAATGGAACTGCTCTGGAAATACCTTGCCGCCTTTCTTCTGATCGGTGCCGCAAAAGCCCTGTTTCAGTACATCAAAGAATTTTTATTCGATGTCAGCAGCGTCCGCGTCGCCAGCCAGATGAGGGACAACCTGTTCCGCCACGTCCAGCGGCTTTCGGTGGAATACTTTGACAAAAACAATACCGGCGAACTCCTCGCCCGCGTGCGCGATGACGTCGACCGGATCTGGGATATCCTCGGCTTTGCCGGCATGCTGATCTTAGAAGGCCTGATCTGTATCATGATGGCAATGGTCAGTATGGTCAAACTGGATCTGCCGCTGACACTCGTCTCCGTGGCGATCCTTCCTTTCGTCGCAGGCATCGCAATCCGCCTCGAAAAAGAACTCGACCGTGTCTACGATGCGATCAGCGAGGAAAACGCCGTCATGAATACCGTTGCACAGGAAAATCTCGCCGGTGTCCGCACCGTCAAATCCTTTGCACGGGAACCGTATGAGATCAAAAAATTCCGGAAACACAATCAGAAATACTGCGATCTCAACATGGATCAGGCGCGCGTCCTGATGAAATACGATCCCGCCATCTCGTTTCTTACGAAGCTGATGCGCGTGCTCGTCCTTCTCGCGGGCGGCTACGGTGTCATCCACGGACGCATTACGCTCGGTGTTTTAACGGCCTTTATGGAGTACACCTCCAAGATCACCTGGCCGATCGAAAACGTCGGCTGGCTCGGCAACTGCTTCGCTTCTGCGATTGCTTCCAACAAGAAGCTGAACAAAATTCTCGCAGAGGAGCCGCAGATCGCAGAACCGGAAAATCCGGTGGAGCTTTCAAAACTTCCGGGTGACCTGGAATTCCATCACGTCGATTTCTCCCTGCATGACACACCGATTCTGCAGGATATCGACTTTACCTTAAAGCAGGGCCACACACTCGGCATCATGGGTATGACGGGTTCCGGAAAAACAACCATCGTCAATCTGCTCGAGCGTTTTTACGATGTCACCGACGGTTCCATCTGTCTCGACGGCCACGACATCCGCACCCTGCCGCTGCGCACCGTGCGCGATACTTCTTCCGTCGTCATGCAGGACGTCTTCCTGTTCTCAGACACGATTTCTGAGAATGTCCGCCTCGGCAGCCGCAGCACAATGAAATCCGAAGAGGTACATAACGCCGTCTCCGCTGCGTGTGCTTCCGAGTTCGTCGATCACCTTTCCGATCAGTACGAAACGGTCATCGGCGAGCGCGGCATGGGACTTTCCGGCGGTCAGAAGCAGCGTCTTTCCATCGCACGCGCCCTGGCAAAACAGGCTCCGATCCTCGTACTGGATGATTCCACCTCGGCGCTCGATATGGAGACCGAATACGAAATCCAGAGCCATCTCGCCGAGAAAAAAGATGTTTCCAAGATCATCATTGCCCACCGCATTTCTTCAGTGCAGAATGCCGATGAGATCCTGTATCTCGATCACGGACGCATCGCCGAGCGCGGCACGCATGAGAGTCTGATGGCACAGAAAGGCCTGTACTACTCCACCTGGGAGGCTCAGTACGGTGATTACCATAAAGCAAAGGCAGCCCTCGAGCAGGCACTTCCTGCCAATGCTTAATTCAATTTAATCTGTTACCCGACAACTTCTGTATTTACTTACCCGTTAAGAGAGGAACAATACGATTATGGCTATCAATTCCAGTAAAGTAGATGAAGAGCAGAAAGAGGTCTTAAAGAGCGCGACCATCCGCCGCCTCTTCTCCTACTTAAAAAATTATAAACGCCAGGTTGCCGTCGTTCTCGTGGTTCTCGCCGTTACCATCGCGATTTCCACTGTGAACCCGCTGCTCCTGGAGTACGCCATCGACGTCAATATTGCGCAGAAAGACTGGCGTGGGCTTGTTGCCCTCTGCGTATTCATGGTTGTGATCAACCTGGTTTACGCGGCCGGTGTCCGCCTGCGGATGCTTCTGATGGCGCGCATTACCAACAACATTCTTCTGGAAATCCGTGACGAGCTCTACACGCATATCCAGACCTTAAGCTTCAGCTTTTTCGATACACGCCCGGCCGGAAAGATCCTGGCGCGCATCATCGGCGATGTCAACTCGTTAAAGGATGTGCTGAACGACGGTGTCACAAAGCTGATTCCAAACATTCTCACGATCATCGCCATTCTGGTGATCATGATGATCAAAAACATCTGGCTCTCCTTAAGTGCGATTCTCGTGCTGCCGCTGATCGCTATCGGCATGTATTTTATTCAGATCGTCGCACACAAGAGATGGCAGACGTTCCGAAAAAAATCTTCCAATGTTACGGCGTATATCCACGAGGACTTCTCCGGTATCCGCATCATCAAGAGCTTTACCGCAGAGCAGGAATCGCAGGGCGAGTTTGACCGGCTTCTTCTTGAGCATCAGAACTCCTTCATCCATGCGGTCCGCCTGGCGGATGGTTTTTCCGCTGTGATCGAAGTGACATGGGGCATCGGAACGTTTCTTCTGTATTTTATCGGTATTTCCGTACTCGGCGTGGATGCCGTTCCGATCGGTACGTTCACGGCGTTTGCGATGTATCTGACGATGTTCTGGGATCCGATCCAGAACCTGGCCGGTTTTTACAACAAGCTGATCACGAACCTTTCCGCTGCGGAGCGAATCTTTGAGATCCTCGACACACCGGCGGAGGTTGCCGACAAGCCTGGCGTCACAGAACTGCCGCCGATCAAAGGAGAAGTAACGTTCGACCACGTCAGCTTTGCCTACTCCGATGATCCGGACACGCTGGTTTTAAAAGATGTCAGCTTTACAGCGGCTCCCGGTGAGACGATCGCACTCGTCGGCCCGACCGGCGCTGGAAAGACGACCATTGTCAATCTGATCAGCCGTTTCTACAATATTACTTCGGGAACGGTCCGCGTCGACGGCCACAGCCTGACGGATGTCTCCATCAACAGCCTGCGTGCCCAGATGGGTGTGATGACACAGGACAACTTTCTCTTCTCCGGCACGATCCGCGACAACATTGCGTATGGAAAGCTCGATGCCACGGAGGAAGAAATCATTGCCGCCGCAAAGGCCGTGCATGCCCATGACTTTATCATAGAGCTGCCGGACGGCTATGACACCGAGATCAGCGAGCGCGGTGCCCGTCTTTCCAACGGCCAGCGCCAGCTTCTCGCCTTTGCCAGAACGATGGTGTCCGATCCGCGGATTCTGATTCTCGACGAGGCGACGTCCAGCATCGACACACAGACAGAAATTCAGGTGCAGCAGGGAATCGAAAGCCTGTTGAAGGGCCGTACCTCGTTCATCATTGCGCACCGTCTTTCTACTATTAAAAATGCGGACCGGATTTTCGTGATCGACCACGGAAAGATTTTCGAGCAGGGAACCCACGACGAACTGATGGCAAAGCAGGGTGCGTACTACCAGCTCTACCAGGCACAGTTCCGCCGGGTATCCTAAAATCAAGAAATTTTCTCAAAACTGCCTTTCTTTTTTACAGGGAAAGGCAGTTTTTTTCCCTCTTTTCTATAACTGGTTTTCCTTTCCTTGACAAATGAATCCTCCCTGCTATATGATGATAACTGATCTTTTTTCGGGGACATTTGTTCCCGTCTGCCGCTTCCCACTCCTGCGGCATTTGTCACGAAACAGTCTGATACGGAGCTTTTTCGAATGCCTCCGTGTTTTCTTTCAGAAAGGAGTATCATGACATTTTTTTCAAAAAAAACGTTACGCCTTCTCCTCCTTCCTGCCCTCCTTCTTCTGACGGGCTGTGCGGGATCCTCAAAAGAGACGGCGGATTCCCAGGAGAACACGAAACTCTCCGCCGTGGCTACGATTTTTCCGCAGTATGATTTTCTGCGCGCCATCGGCGGCGATCATCTCGATCTCCACATGCTGCTTTCCCCGGGTGCGGAAAGTCACTCGTTTGAACCGACACCGGGCGATATGATTACGGTTTCCGAATGTGATCTCTTCGTCTACGTCGGCGGCGATTCCGATGCCTGGGTCGAGACAATCCTTGATTCTGTCGATACCTCGAACAAAGAGGTAGTGACGCTGATGGACTGCGTTGACACCGTTGCCGAGGAAACCGTCGAGGGAATGGAGACCCACGGCCACGCACACGATCATGAGGACGAGGATGCGCACGACCATGAGGACGAAGATGCAGATCACGAGGATGTACACGACCATGAGGACGAGGATACACACGACGAATCTTCCCATGATCATGCGCACGAATCCCACGGCGAACAGGACGAGCACGTCTGGACCTCGCCGAAAAATGCAATGCGGATTGTCCAGAAGCTCTGTGATTCCCTCTGCCGCCTCGACCCGGAGCATGCGGATGAATACCAGGCAAACACCGCCTCGTATCTTGCTTCGCTTACCTCCCTCGATGAGGAATTTTCCGATGTCACAGCGAATGCCAGCCGCCACACCATCGTTTTCGGCGACCGTTTTCCGTTCCGCTATTTCGCGGACGCCTACGGCCTCGACTATTACGCGGCATTCCCCGGCTGCTCCTCGGAATCCGAGGCGAGTGCCAAAACACTTTCTTTTTTAATTGACAATATCACCAAAGAGCAGATTCCTGTCGTCTTCCACACCGAGCTGTCCAACGAAAAAATGACGGACTGCATCTGTGAGGCGACCGGCGCGAAAAAGCTGCTGCTTCACTCCTGTCACAACGTATCCAAAGATGATTTCGAAAACGGCGCCACGTATCTTTCCCTGATGGAACAGAATGTCGCCGCACTAAAGGAGGCTCTGAACTAATGGCTCTACTTACCTGCAGTGATGTCACCTTCTCCTACGAAGGCATCCCGGTCCTGACCGATGTCAACTTTGCCCTGGAAGCCGGCTCCTACCTCTGTATTGTGGGCGAGAACGGTTCCGGAAAAAGTACTCTGGTCAAGGGACTGCTTCACTTAAAAAATCCGTCCACCGGCTCGATCACAACCGGCGACGGGCTTCATCCAAGCGAGATCGGCTATCTGCCGCAGCAGACCGCCGCACAAAAGGATTTCCCGGCGAGCGTCTGGGAAGTCGTGCTGTCCGGCCGGCAGAACCACCCGCATTTCCCGCCGTTTTACACAAAGGCAGACAAAGAGGACGCGCTCCGCAATATGGAGCTTCTCGACCTCCTTCCATTAAAGAAACGATGCTACCGTGATCTCTCCGGCGGCCAGCAGCAGCGTGTGCTTCTCGCTCGTGCGCTTTGCGCCACAAAGAAACTGCTGCTCCTCGACGAGCCGGTCACTGGCCTTGACCCGGTCATGACAAACGAAATGTACCAGCTCATCCGCCGCATCAACCGCGAGCAGAACGTTACGATCATCATGGTTTCCCACGATATCCGCAATATTCTGCCGGACGCAACGCACATTCTCCAGCTCGACCAGAAGCAGGTCTTCTTCGGTCCGATGGACGAGTATCTGAAAACCGAGGCGGGAAAACAGTTTTTAGGAGGTGCTGACTTATGATTTCGAATCTGCTGAAAATGCTTTCTTATCCGTTTATGCAGCGTGCCCTTGTGGTCGGCATTCTCGTCTCTTTGTGTGCCGCACTGCTTGGTGTCAGCCTCGTGTTAAAGCGCTACTCCATGATCGGCGACGGCCTCTCCCATGTCGGATTCGGCTCTCTTGCAATTGCAGCGGCTCTCGGTTTTGCTCCGCTTGCCTTCACAATCCCTGTCGTCGTGCTTGCCGCCTTTCTGCTGCTCCGCATGAACGAATCCAGCAAGATCAAAGGCGACGCCGCCATCGGCCTGATTTCAAGCTCTGCGCTTGCGATCGGTGTCATCACGGTTTCGTGGTCGAGCGGCATGAACACCGATGTCAACAACTACATGTTCGGAAGCATCCTTGCGATGAGTGATGAGGACGTTGTTCTCTCCGTGGTGCTCTCCATCGTCGTGCTGATCCTGTTCGTCCTGTATTACAACCGTATTTTTGCCGTCACTTTCGACGAGACATTTGCCAAAGCAACCGGTGTCCGCGCAGAGGTTTACAACATGCTGCTGGCATTCTTAACCGCCATCACCACCGTCCTCGGCATGCGCATGATGGGCGCGCTTCTGATCTCCAGCCTGCTGATTTTCCCGGCACTGACCTCGATGCGTCTCTGCCATACCTTCCAGAGCGTGGTGATCTGCTCCGCGGTTCTCTCGGTGGTGTGCTTCCTTCTTGGCATGTCCCTCTCGTTTTTCCTGTCCTCCCCTGCCGGAGCGACGGTCGTAATCGTGAACCTGCTGGCATTCCTGATCTTTTCTGCGATTGCCAGAATCCGCGAGCATACCGCATAAAAAGTTTCCGATCTGACCTGCTTTGTTTTACCGGAGGTATTTTATGAATCGAATTGTAATTGCACTGTTAAAACCGTTTTCCTTCATCCCGGCGATTCTGATGATGTCGATGATTTTCTCCTTCTCTTCCCAGAACGGAACGGAATCCTCACAGCTCAGTGAAAAAGTGGCGCGCGGCATTTTCATCACGATCGACCACGTCATGGACCGCGGATGGGATGATGAAAAGATCCAGGAACTGGCTGACGAGTATCAGTACCCGGTGCGGAAGCTGGCTCATATGACAGAGTACTGTCTGCTTGCAATCTGTGTTTCGCTTCCGCTCTACGTCTACGGCCTGCGCGGCTTCGCGCTCACGTTTCTTGCCGGCATCCTCTGTGTCGCCTTTGCCGCGAGCGATGAGTTCCACCAGACGATGGTCGCCAACCGCGGCCCGTCGGTAAAGGACGTCGGCATCGACAGCATCGGCGTTCTCTTCGGCATCACGTTTGTACGGCTGTTCTGCTGGATTGCACTCGGCGGAAATACGAAAAAAAGAAAGCGGCGCAGACGGCGTTACTATTACTAAAAATATTGGATAACAGAAAAATCCCCGTTGGAAAAATCATTTCTCCTGAAACTGATTTTCCCAACGGGGATTTTTTCATTTTTCTTAAAAACAGCTCTTAGGAAAGTGAATCCGCATACGCCTGAATATCTGCCTTCATCTGAATCCAGGCATCCTCATGCTCCACGTAGTACAGAGGACAGAGCTTTTCGGTTACATCATAGTGACGGATCACATCGTCCGAAGTCAGATTGAACCGCTTGCATAAGAAACCGGCGAGCTGGACCACAGAATTGTATGTCTCATCGGTAAATTCACCGCTGTCATCCGGGTGGCAGCATTCAATCGAGATTGTATCGAAATTACGCTGGTTCGATGCATACGACCATTCACTCGTCGGGATACACTGAACGACTTCTCCCTCGATGCCGACGACGAAATGGCTGCTGGCCTGCGCCTCCTGCGTCTCAGGCAGGTTTTCAAAGTAATCACGGTTCTGCATCGCCGTGCTTCCCGGGTTTGCGGTGTAGTGAATAACGATACCGTCCACCTTTTTCAGCCTCGTCTGCGGTCTGGACCAGCTGTTCGGCGTCAGAAGCTCCACATCAATCGGCGGAGCGCCGGTCCAGTCGGTGATATCGTTGTCCTCATAATCAGAACCGGAATAGTCAACGGCCGTGATATCACTTGCCGTTTTTGCCACACGGCGGATGCCGCTGTAAATGCCGACGCAGATCAGCACCACCAGAACTCCCGTCAGAAACATTCTGCGGTGAAGCTGGCGCTGCCTCTGTTTTCTTGTCATTTTTCCCCGTCTCTTCTGTGCCATATGTTCTCTCCCCGCTGCAAATAAGCGCCCCCTCATTTGAAAAGGCAGAAGCTGAAAAGTTTCTGCCCTTTCCCCCTTCTGCCTTTTGCGACTTTTTATTCTTATTTATCGTCCACGCTGTAGTTCGGAGCCTCTTTGGTGATGTGGATATCATGCGGATGGGACTCTTTTAAGGATGCTGCGGAAATCTTCACAAATTTTCCGGTCTCCTTTAAGGTCTCAACATCTTTCGCTCCGCAGTAGCCCATACCGGAACGAAGTCCGCCGATCAGCTGGAATACAGTGTCCTCTACGAGGCCTTTGTATGCTACACGGCCTTCCACACCTTCCGGAACCAGTTTCTTGGCGCCGGTCTGGAAGTAACGGTCTTTGCTTCCGTTCTCCATGGCTGCGATGGATCCCATTCCACGGTATACTTTGTATTTTCTTCCCTGGAACAGTTCGAAATCTCCCGGGCTCTCATCGCATCCTGCGAAGATGCTTCCCATCATGCAGACATTGGCACCGGCTGCGATAGCCTTTGTCATGTCTCCGGAGTACTTGATACCGCCATCGGCGATGATCGGAGTTCCGGTCTTCTTTGCTTCCTCATAGCAGTCCATAACGGCTGTGATCTGCGGTACACCGATACCTGCAACGACACGGGTCGTACAGATAGAACCAGGTCCGATACCGACTTTAACAGCGTCTGCTCCGGCTGCGATCAGGTCTCTTGTTGCCTCTGCGGTTGCCACGTTTCCGGCGATTACCTGCAGATCCGGATAATGCTCTTTGATGAGACGAAGTGTTTTGAAGATATTTGCGGAATGTCCGTGAGCGGAGTCGATGACGATCACGTCTACGTGTGCTTTTACCAGCGCATCGACACGATCGAGCACGTTTGCCGTGATGCCGACTGCGGCACCGCAGAGCAGACGTCCCTGCTCATCCTTGGCGGACAATGGGTACTTGATGGTTTTCTCGATATCTTTGATGGTGATCAGACCTTTGAGGTTGAAATCGTCATCGACAATCGGAAGTTTTTCTTTTCTGGATTTTGCAAGGATTGCTTTTGCCTCGTCCAGCGTAACGCCTACTTTTGCAGTGATCAGGTTTTCGCTGGTCATGGACTCTTTGATTTTCTTGGTGAAATCAGTTTCAAACTTCAGATCACGGTTTGTAATAATACCAACCAGTTTTCCGTTCTCGGTAATCGGGACACCGGAAATACGGAATTTTGCCATCAGATTATTGGCATCTTCCAGGGTGTGCTCCGGAGACAGATAGAACGGATCGGTGATAACACCGTTCTCAGAACGTTTTACTTTGTCTACTTCTTCTGCCTGCTGCTCAATCGACATATTCTTGTGGATAATACCGATTCCTCCCTGACGTGCCATGGCAATTGCCATACGGTGTTCTGTAACCGTATCCATGCCGGCGCTCATCATCGGGATGTTCAGCTTGATCTTCTTGGTCAGATGCGTAGTCAGATCTACCATGTTTGGGGTTACTTCAGAATACTGCGGAACCAGAAGCACATCATCGAAGGTAATACCATCACCAATAATTGTACCCATTTTCTTATCTTCCTTTCTTCTTAAGTCTTTTTGATTTATCACCTAATTTAACACAAAACAAAAAAGCTGTCAATCCATAAATACTTTTCTTGGTGCGCGGTTGCGGATATCTTTTAACATCACTTCATCCGGTTCGAAGATCACCATCTGCATTGTGTTGTCCTTGGAGATCACAAATGCATACGGTTTGTGGCCCTGTCCTTCGATTCCGGAGGAATAGTTGTAACGTTTGATGCTCTGATTGTTTTTGTAGGAATCGAGCTGATGGGACTGGTATGGAGCCAGGATTTCCATGTTGGAAAGCTCATAGCT
Source organism: Blautia sp. AM42-2 (assembly GCF_003480245.1). Classification (NCBI taxonomy): domain Bacteria; kingdom Bacillati; phylum Bacillota; class Clostridia; order Lachnospirales; family Lachnospiraceae; genus Blautia; species Blautia sp. AM42-2. The sequence continues at coordinate 68,170 of NZ_QUIM01000005.1, read as the reverse complement.
TGCGGCTCTTTTTCTTCTTGACTGCGAATAGATACGGTCGATGTCGAGCTCGCCGTTGACGTACAGATACTCAAACTCTACCGAAAGCTTCGGGATAAAAATATAGTCTACGATTCCAAGTACCAGCGCAAGAAGCAGAATCAGCGGATTCATCATAATTCCTGCGGCTGCAAAAAGAACGGTAAAGAAGATCAGAACTCCTTTGATCACCTTGTCTTTTCCTGTCTGCTGTTTTTTCACCAGCACTTCTGTGTAAAGATCACTCATTTACTCCATCCTCCTCAAGATATTCGATCAGTTTTGCTACATTGTCCGCGTTCTTTGTATTGACCAACACGGTCAGATAACACGGCTCATAGTACGTAAGGCCCATATCCTGGTACTTTTTCAATTTGGAAATGTCGAGGCAGGTATCTCCCGCCTTTATCCCGTACTTCTCACACGTCGCTTCGTCAAACAGTGTGGACAGATCCAGAAAATAATCGTCTTTGCTGTAGTTGTCGTACACGGCCTGTGAACAGATCAGAGCATCCATGCTCTGTGCGGCAATCACGGCTGTGAATTTCATCAGCGTGTTGTAATCCGCGTTTTCCAGGTTTTCACCGAAGCTGTAGCTCGTATCGATGCTTACCTTTTCGTACTTATCTCCGGTTCCGAGCGCTTCTTTTAGGTCCTCCTCGATCGGACTTACATCCTGCAGTCCTGCGTAATCCACTACGGCAATGCTCACGAGGTCATAATACTTCGCATTTTCATGGATATTCACAATCGTGCCGATGATGAAGATAACAGCGATGATGCCGAAAATAACAGCCTTGTAGTATTCCCAGATATAGGCCAGTTTCTCTTTAAAATTCATTTTCGACAGCTTCTCTTTTTCGAGCTGCATCTTCTCCTTCCTTGTCATGTCGGATTCATAACGACTTGCCATGTGTGTTTCTTCTCCTTTGTTGTATTTCCCCCAACATCCTACAAATCAGTATAGCATAAAACGCCGGAAGCGTCCATATACGCCGCCCGGCGAAAGCATGAAAACTTTCTGAAATTTTTTGTAACGATTCAGAGCCATGCGAAATGGAAGAAAAACTTTCCACTAAAAAACCGGCCGGCAAAGACAGGACTTCGGAACCCATGTTCCGCTACGGTCTTTGCCAGCCGGTTTTCTTATTTTGTTTTACCAGACATTTTTATCCCGGAAATTACATCATTCCCATTCCGCCGTCTGCGCCTGCCGGCATAGCCGGAGCCGGCTCTTTGATGGTGGAAACTACGGACTCGGTGGTCAGCAGGGTTGCGGAAACGCTGGTAGCGTTCTGCAGTGCGCTTCTGGTAACCTTAACCGGATCAAGGATACCAGCCTGGATCATGTCTACATACTCTTCGTTGTATGCATCAAATCCAACACCTACTTTGGACTCTTTTACTTTGTTGATCACAACAGCGCCTTCCAGACCTGCGTTTGTTACGATGTGGAACAGAGGAGCCTCGAGTGCTTTCTGTACGATTCTTGCACCGATCTTCTCGTCGCCGTCCAGGCTGTCAATCAGCTCTGCAAGCTGTGTTGTTACATGAATGTATGCAGAACCGCCGCCTGCGATGATACCCTCTTCTACGGCTGCTCTCGTTGCATTTAAAGCATCCTCCATACGGAGTTTTTCTTCTTTCATCTCGGTCTCGGTTGCTGCACCTACACGGATAACAGCTACGCCGCCTGCCATTTTTGCCAGTCTCTCCTGCAGTTTCTCTTTATCGAACTCAGAAGTGGTCTCCTCGATCTGGGATCTGATCTGGCCGATTCTTGCTGCGATGGCATCTTTTGCGCCGGCACCGTCAACGATAACGGTGTTCTCTTTCTGAACTTTAACAGATTTTGCACGTCCGAGCATTTCCAGAGTAGCGTCTTTTAATTCCAGACCAACTTCCTCGGAGATCACCTGGCCGCCGGTCAGGATTGCGATATCCTCGAGCATTGCTTTTCTTCTGTCGCCGTATCCCGGTGCTTTGACAGCTACTACGTTGAAGGTTCCGCGCAGTTTGTTGATCACGAGTGTCTGGAGAGCCTCGCCCTCTACGTCCTCAGCGATGATCAGTAGTCTTGCGCCGCTCTGTACGATCTGCTCCAGCAGCGGAAGAACTTCCTGAATGTTGGACAGTTTCTTATCGGTAATCAGGATATATGGATTGTCGAGAACGGCTTCCATTTTCTCCATATCGGTGCACATGTAAGCGGAGATATATCCACGGTCGAACTGCATACCTTCTACCAGCTCCAGCTCGTTCTGCATGGTCTTGGACTCCTCGATGGTGATAACGCCGTCTTTGGAAACTTTTTCCATAGCGTCAGCTACCATCTGGCCTACTTCTTCGCTTCCGGAAGAAACAGCTGCAACTTTTGCAATCTGCTCTTTGCCTGCTACCGGCTGGCTCATCTCTGCAAGGATCTGAACAGCTTTATCGGTTGCTTTCTTCATTCCCTTACGAAGAACGATCGGGTTCGCACCTGCTGCCAGGTTTTTCATTCCTTCGTTTACCATAGCCTGTGCCAGAACGGTTGCGGTTGTGGTACCATCACCTGCTACGTCGTTGGTCTTTGCAGCAACTTCTTTGATGAGCTGTGCGCCCATGTTTTCAAAACCGTCTGCCAGCTCGATCTCTTTTGCAATCGTAACACCATCGTTTGTGATGAGCGGAGCGCCGTACTGTTTGTCCAGAACAACGTTTCTTCCTTTCGGTCCAAGGGTTACACGTACGGTATCTGCAAGCTGGTTTACACCATTCTGAAGAGCGTTTCTTGCCTCTGCTCCATATTTAATCTCTTTTGCCATGATTGTCATGCCTCCTGATTTTTACTTGATTATTCTTTATTTTACAACTGCCAGAATGTCATCCTGTTTTACGATGATGTACTCTTCATCTTCCAGTTTGACGTTGGTTCCTGCATATTTGGAATAGATTACCTGATCTCCGACTGCAACTTCCATTTTTACTTCTTTGCCGTCTTCTACTTTTCCAGGTCCTACTGCGATAACCTCAGCCTGCTGCGGTTTCTCCTGTGCCTGTCCCGGAAGTACGATACCGGATTTTGTGGTTTCCTCTGCTTTTAACTCTTTTAATACAACTCTGTCACCTAAAGGTACTAACTTCATTTATGTTTCCTCCTTCAAGATTTCATTCAGTTTTATTTATTAGCACTCAGTTCATTCGAGTGCTACTTGATGGTTCTTACTATAGTGTTTTCCACCTCATTTCGCAAATGCATGAATTTTGTAATTCTCTTTTTTTCTCTCGTGATAACTCTTAATTTCTCTTATTTCCTCGTTTTTTCTTATTTTGGCAATTTTTTCATATTTTATACTCTCTTTAGAATCTAATTATAGTTTATTCCTAAAAACGGGAATGATACCATTTTTTTCCGCTCCCCGAATGCTTTTTGCACAAAAAGAAACGGCGCCATTCTTAAACGGCTCCGATTCTTTTCTACATTCCACTTTTTTATTTTTTCGCCTCGTCCGGATGGGCATCGCCCTTTCCTTTCAGGTTCTTTCTTGCTTTGATCTCGTCGAGTTCATCAAAGATATAATCATTTAATACCTTGATATACGTTCCCTTCATACCGCTGGAACGGGACTCGATGACGCCTGCGCTCTCGAATTTGCGGAGGGCATTTACGATGACGGATCTTGTGATGCCGACGCGGTCTGCAATTTTGCTTGCAACCAGAATGCCCTCATCCCCGTTCAGTTCATCAAAGATATGGATGATGGCTTCCAGTTCGGAGAAGGACAGCGTGTTGAATGCGGATTTAACCACCTGAACCTTGCGGTTTTCCTCCACATTTTCCTCGTTGACGGAACGCATCATTTCCAGTCCGACAACGGTTGTGCCATACTCACTGACGATGATATCGTCGATATCGTATTGCGGGGTGCAGCGGTACATAAATACGGTACCAAGGCGTTCTCCGGCGATCTCGATCGGGCAGATAATTGCGGTGTAGCGCTCTACACCAGGCCGCTCAAAGCCGAGGGTCTGTAAATTGACGTTCTCTTTTGTGGAGAGTACGCCGAGGAGACGCTCGTTTAATGCGGCATCGACATAACCGCCCACCTTATCCTCGATCAGCTCCGTAATTTCTTCCACGCCCGGGCAAAGGCTGATGCCCAGCACTTTTCCTTTTTTACTGATCACCAGGATATTGGAACTTAACGTTTCCATCAGGACTTCACAGATATCGTTGAACACGACCTTCGTGGAGTGATTGTTATGAAGCAGTTTGTTGATTTTTCTGGTTTTATCCAGCAGTTGTACGCTCATGTTCTTCTCCTTTCTTTATTTTCTGCATTTTTTTGGCGTATCCGCCGAAAAAAATGCACACTGATGCCTTTTTCAGACAACCCTTAAAACTAAGCTCATTCTATCATGTAGTTTTCCGGAAATCAATATATTTTTCAGAAAACTATAAATTTTATAAAAATTCATGCTAAATTTTTTCGGATCTTCCTGTTTTTCCGCCGCGATAAGCAAAAAAACGGCCTGCACCAGTTTTTCACCAGTACAGACCGCTTTGTCATTCTCAGTCTTCGTCTTTCTTTTCGCGTGCTTCTACATAGCCGCACTGCTCGTCCGCGCAGACCAGCTTATTGCCTTTTTCCAGCATATAGCCGCCGCACTGCGGGCATTTCTTGGCAGACGGTTTCTGCCAGGACATGAAATCGCATTCCGGATTGTTTTCGCATCCATAATATTTCCGTCCTTTTTTCGTCTTGCGCAGGATCACTTCTTTTCCGCACTTCGGACACGGAACACCGATCTTTTCCAGATACGGCTTCGTGTTCTTGCAGTCCGGGAATCCCGGGCAGGCGAGGAATTTTCCGTGCGGGCCGTATTTGACCACCATGTTGCGGCCGCAGTTCTCGCAGATGACATCTGTCACCTCATCCTCTACCTTAACTTCTTCGAGGTTCTTTTCTGCCTCTGTGACCGCCTCATAGAGATCCGGCCAGAAGTTCTCGACTACTGTCTTCCACGGAACACTTCCATCTCCAACCCTGTCGAGCAGAGCTTCCATCGTTGCCGTAAAGTTGACATCCACGATGCTCGGGAATGCCTCTTTCATCATGTTGTTGACCACCTCGCCGAGCTCTGTCATATAGAGGTTCTTGTTCTCCTTTGCCACGTAACGGCGGTTGATGATCGTTGTGATGGTCGGCGCATACGTACTTGGACGGCCGATGCCGAGTTCCTCAAGTGTTTTGACAAGGGATGCCTCGGTGTAGTGTGCCGGCGGCTGTGTGAAGTGCTGCTGCGGATCCATCTTTTCCAGTGCCAGCTTCGTTCCTGCCTCCAGGCTCCGGACAGCGGCGTTTTTCTCTTTCTTTTCCTCATCCGGATCGGTGTAAACGGACATGAAACCATCAAATGCCAGACGGGAGGAAGCTGCTGTAAAGAGATACTCTCCTGCATTGATCCGTGCGGAAATTGTCTCATAGACGGCTGGCTGCATGCGGCTTGCCACAAAGCGTTTCCAGATCAGCTGATACAGGCGGAACAGATCTCTTGGCAGGGATTCTTTTACCATTACCGGTGTATTCGTCACATCGGTCGGACGGATGGCCTCGTGCGCATCCTGTGCCTTGCTGTTTTTATTCTCCGTCGTGTCCCCGCTTGCGGTATATTTTGTGCCGTACTGCTCCTGGATAAAGGAACGTGCTGCCGCATCGGCCTCCTCGCTGATTCGTGTAGAATCGGTACGCAGATAGGAAATCAGAGCGATCGTTCCCTTTCCTTTTACTTCCACGCCCTCGTAGAGCTGCTGCGCCAGACGCATCGTCTTCTGCGTGGAGAAGTTCAGCACCTTCGATGCTTCCTGCTGCAGGGTACTCGTGGTGAACGGAAGCGGCGCTTTCTTGGAACGCTCTCCTTTTTTCACTTCGGATACGGTAAAGGTCTCATTTTCCAGTCCCTTTAAGATTTCATCGAGCTGCTCTTTCGTCTCGACCGCCATCTTTTCACTGCCTTTGCCGTGGAATTTTGCGACGAGCGGTTTCTTCTCGCCCGGAATTTTCAGATCTGCTTCCAGTGTCCAGTATTCTTTCGGAATGAACGCATTGATCTCATCCTCGCGGTCGCCGATGATGCGCAGTGCAACGGACTGCACACGGCCGGCGGAAAGTCCGCGTTTGATTTTCTTCCATAACAATGGACTGATTTCATAACCTACCATACGGTCGAGGCAGCGGCGCGCCTGCTGCTCGTCCACCAGGTTCATATCGATGTCGCGTGCCTGTTTGATCGACGCTTTGACTGCTGATTTTGTGATCTCGTTGAAGGTGATGCGGCGCATCTTGTTCTCATCGAGATTCAGCGCAATCGACAGATGCCAGGAAATTGCCTCTCCCTCGCGGTCAGGGTCAGTTGCGAGATAAACTTTATCTGCTTTTTTTGCGGCTTTTCGAAGAGATGCCAGAAGCTCTCCTTTTCCGCGGATGGTGATATATTTTGGTTCAAAGTCATGTTCTACATCAATTCCAAGCCGGCTTTTCGGCAGATCGCGCACATGGCCCATAGATGCTGCAACTTCGTAATTTGCCCCGAGATACTTTTTCACCGTCTTGACTTTTGCCGGTGATTCCACTATTACAAGATATTTTGCCACCTCTGATGCCTCCTGAATACATATTTTTATAACTGTCCAGATCTATATTGCGTTTTTCATATCGCATAGTTCTGCATCATTACAAATTCCAGAATAATTCCTAAATTAGTCGTAACTTCCACTGACTATACACCAAAAAGTTTTTTCTTGCAAGTGTTTTCCATTTTTAAAATGTACCATTTTTCGATGTTTCCCGACAAAATAACAGGATTTTTTCTATTTTTTAACGATTTTTCCTGATTTTTTTCTTTTCTTTTTCCTTTTTCAGACATGCACGCGGCGCAGAAGAGCCCCCTTTTTTCTTTTTCTTCTATTATAATTGTGCACCGGGCGGAATATCACAAAACCTTTCTTTTCCTCGTCCCTTTTACGATAACGCCATGTACACGCCCGGCGGATTTTCCGCAATAACGCCGTCAATTTCGAGTGCCAGCAGAATGCCGGTCAGCTCCTGCAGCGGGATTCCGGTGCTGCCGGCAAGCTGTGCAAGATTCTGCGGTTCTGCCGCGAGTGTTTTCAGAACCATTTCCGCCTCTTTTCCATAGCGCGGACGCGGTGCGGCTCTTTTTGTCCCGGCCTTTTTCACGCCCAGCTCCTCGAGAATCGTTTCGGGTGAAATCGCAATTTCCGCTCCCTGCGCGATCAGGCGGTTGCAGCCGCGGCTTGTCGCATCCGTTGTCCGTCCGGGCAGGGCAAATACCGTTTTTCCCTGCTCCAGCGCGTAGTCCGCCGTAATGAGCGAGCCGCTCTTCTCTTTTGCCTCAATTACCAGAACGACATCTGCCAGCGCACTGATCACGCGGTTGCGGATCGGGAAATGCCACGGAAGCGGCTCTGCGCCCGGCGGAAATTCGCTTAAGACACCGCCTCCGTTTTCCAGCATCCGCCGCATCAGCGGGTAATTCTGTTTCGGATAGCAGATATCCACGCCGCAGCCAAGCACGGCAAACGTCTTTCCCTTTCCGCGCAGTGCCCCCTCGTGCGCCGCCGCGTCGATTCCGCACGCCAGTCCGCTGATCACCGCCACGCCGTTTGCCGCCAGCACCTGCGCGAAAAAGGCCGCCTGGCTCTTTCCGTACGCCGTACATATCCGCGCGCCCACAATCGCCGCTGTTTTCTGCTCATCCGCCGGCAGCGCGCCCCGCACGAAAAGGCGGGACGGCATGTCCGCGAACGGCATAAGCCGCTCCGGATAGCCCTCCTGCCCGCGGCCGACTGTAAAGATTTCCATCGCCATACGTCAGATCCTCCATATACTTTTGTCGGCGCTCCGAAAGCAGATCGCCTCGCTGATATGCGGCACGCCGATTTTGACCGCCCCGTCCAGATCCGCAATTGTCCGCGCGGTGCGGATAATCCCGTGGTAGGAACGCGCGCTGAGGCGCAGGCGGCGGAAGGCATCCTCTAAAAGCTCTTCCGCTGCCTTTTCCAGGATACAGTATTTCTCGATCTGGCCTGCTTTCAGTTCGCTATTGAAATGAATCGACTCCTGCCGGTAGCGCGCCGCCTGAATTTCCGCCGCTGCCGTCGCTTTTTCCCGCATCTTGGCCGAGGATTCGCACCGCTCCTCGCCGTGCAGATCCTCGTAGGAAAGTGCTTCCACCTGCACGCAGAGATCCATGCGGTCGAGGAACGGCTGGCTGACTCTCGAGAGATACCGGCTGATGTCGCCGGGTGCGCAGGTACAGCGCGATAAGTCGGGGTAAAAGCCGCAGGGGCAGGGGTTCATTGCCGCCACCATCAGAAATGACGCCGGGAACACATAGTTTCCGCTGACACGGGAAATCACAATCCGGTGCTCCTCGAGCGGCTGGCGCAGGATCTCAATGGTTGTGCGCGTCATCTCCGGGAGTTCATCAAGGAAGAGAACGCCGCGGTGTGCCAGCGTAATTTCGCCCGGGGACGGCTGTTTTCCGCCGCCTGCAAGAGCCTGCGGCGACACCGTGTGATGCGGAGCACGGAAGGGCCGCTCCCGGCGGACACCCTCTCCTTTGGCAAGCATTCCGGCGATGCTGTAGATCCGCGTTACTTCCATCTGCTCCTCCTCAGACATCGGAGGCATGATCGTCGGAATCCGCCTTGCGATCATGGATTTTCCGCTGCCCGGCGGCCCCAGCATCAGCAGATTGTGAAATCCGGCCGCAGCGATGAGCGCCGCCCGCCGCGCCGCCGTCTGGCCCTGCACTTCGGAAAAGTCCGGCTCTTTTCCGTCCTCCTTCTTTTGATTTTCTATAGACGGAAGCGACGGCATTTTCCCTTCACAGCAGTAGTTCAAAAGCTCCTGTAAATTCTGGATTCCAACGACGTGAAGCCCGCCGACCAGACCCCCTTCCGCGGCATTTCCGGCTGGAACAAGAAGCGTTGTGCATCCAAGCTCCCGCGCCTTCGCCGCTGCCGGAAATACACCGCTGATCTCCTGCACATGGCCGTCAAGGCCGAGTTCGCCGAGCACCATCGTTTTCCGGAGTGACCCGGGCGGAATCCGGCCGAGCGTCATCAGAACGCCCGCTGCAATCGGAAGATCGAAACGCGATCCTTCTTTTCGGACGTCCGCCGGGGATAAATTAATCGTAATTCGTTTCGGCGGCAGGGAAATTCCCATGTTTTTGAGGGCTGTCCGCACGCGGTCCTGCGCCTCCTTTACCTGGGCACTCACGTAGCCGACCATCGTAAACTGCGGCATGCCGTCACTGACATCCGCCTCCACCTGCACCGGAATCATCTCCATGCCCGAGACGGTGGCTGATAATACACTGCAATACAAAGAAAACCTCCTTTTCTTTCAGTAGCAGGTCGTATAGTTCCTATTTATTTTTCATTTTGGGAAAATGTCCGGCAAGAACACCGGGAAGATATTATCTTTGATTTTTGTTCGAAAAAGTAAGGATAAGGAAACCTTTTCTGCACCTGATTTCCTTACCCTTTATTATAGAAGCAGTCCGTTTGAAATGTCAAGCATTTACGAAGCGGCAAACCGTAACCGCAACTTTTCAATTGCATTCTTCTCGATCCGCGACACGTACGAACGGCTGATGCCGAGCCGGGCAGCGACCTGTTTCTGTGTGTATTCTGCTTTTCCGCCAAGGCCGTACCGGAGAAGAAGCACCTGTTTTTCCTGCTCTTTTAATTCCGAATCCAGATAACAGTACAGTCGCACCGCGTCCTCTTTCCGGTTGTACTGTTCCGCGATATCCTCCCCGCCGCCCTCCACGATGTCGAGCAGATGGATCTCATTTCCCTCCTTGTCGGTTCCGATCGGCTCGTAGAGGGAAATCTCCCGTGCCGTTTTCTTTTTGCTCCGAAGATACATCAGCAGCTCATTATCAATACAGCGGGCGGCGTATGCGGCCAGCCGGTTTCCTTTTTTCGAATCATATGTCATCACCGCCTTGATGAGGCCGATCGTTCCAATGGAAATCAGATCGTCGAGATCATCGGGCAGGCCCTGATACTTTTTCACAACGTGCGCGACCAGGCGCAGATTCCGCTCGACCAGAATGTCTCTGGCTTTTGTATCGCCCCTCTGATACGCATCCAGACAGCTTTTTTCTTCCTGTGCAGACAGTGGTTTTAAAAAGGGTTCCAAGAAAAGCGGCACCTCAAAGGGGATTTTTCTTTATTTTATGTTTGAATTGCAGGAAACGTGCCTGTCTGCTATACTGATAAGATCAGCCGGGTTTTCCGGCACTCGACATTATATTTTTAAGAGGAGGTTTCCTTTTATGACAGACCAGAAAAACGGACAGGAATATCTTTCTTTTGTGCTGGAAAAGCTGCAGGCGCGTCTTGCCGAGATCAGCCAGTCTCTGCTGGACGGACAGAAAGAGATTGAAAATATGCACGATTATTACTGGCAGAACTATACCGAGATGGACCAGTACGGATATGAGGATTACGACAATCAGCAGGCGCTGCTGCATCAGGTGAATGCGAATCAGGAGCAGCTTCTTCTGCGGAGCCGCTTCCGGAAAATGCTGGATTCTCCGTTCTTCGGGCGTGTGGATTTCCGCTATGACGGGGATGATGAGCCGGAAATTTTCTATATCGGCATCGGCAATTTTGCGGAGCGGCCGGGCGAGCTGCCGCTGATTTACGACTGGAGAAGCCCGGTCAGCGGTCTTTTCTACGATTTTGACCGCGGGCCGGCTTCCTATCTGGCGCCGGGCGGCGAGATGACAGGGGAAATCTGTTCCAAGTGGCAGTATAAGATCCGGGATGGAAAGATGATTTACGGATTTGAGAGTGATGTGAAAATTGATGATGATATTTTAAAGGCGGAGCTTGGCAGCAACGGCGAGGTACAGCTGAAGAATATTATCCGCACAATTCAGAAGGAACAGAATGCGATCATCCGCAATACAAAGGACCGGATTCTGGTAATTCAGGGAGCGGCGGGAAGCGGCAAGACATCGGTGGCGCTGCATCGGATTGCCTACCTTTTGTATCATGACAGACAGAATCTGAAGTCTTCGAATATTCTGATTTTATCGCCGAACGGGGTATTTTCGGATTATATTTCACATATTCTGCCGGAACTCGGTGAGGAGAATATTCAGGAGATGAGTTTTGATCTCTTTGCTTACCGCAAATTACAGGACACGGCGGCGGACTGTGAGGATCGCTGTGATCAGATTGAGCGGGAGATGCGGGATCCAAAAGCCGCAGAACGGTTTGCTTTAAAACAGTCGCAATCGTTTGTGGACCAGATGGAGGGATTTGCGCTGGAACTTGAGGACGAGCTGATGAATTTCTCAGACGTTTCGTATAAGTCGTTTGTGAAGTCGGAATCGGAGATTATTACGCTGTTTTATGACAAGTTTGCGGATATTCCGCTGCTCTCGCGGATGGATGCGGTGGCGGAGACGTTTATTGACGAGATCGAGACGCTGCTGAACCGGGATCTGCCGGAGGAGGAGCGGATTCCGCTGATTGAGAAGTTCCGGAAGATGTATGAGACGATGGATTTTTATGTTCTCTACAATCGTTTTCTGAAGAAGGAAGGTTATCAGACGCTGCCGCGGCGGCCGTTGGAGAAGCGGAAGCTGCGGTATGAGGATGTGTATCCGGTTCTGTATCTGAAATACCGGCTGTCGCGGCAGGCGGAGCGGTCGAATATTAAGCATCTGGTGATTGATGAGATGCAGGATTATTCACGGCTGCAGTATCTGATTATCCGGCGGATGTTTTCCTGTAAGATGACGATTCTCGGGGACCGGGCGCAGACGATGGCGGATCAGCAGCAGGATGTACTGCAGTTTTTACCGGGGATTTTCGGGAAGGATCTGCGGCGGATTGAGATGCGGAAGAGTTACCGGAATACGGTGGAAATTGCGTCGTATGCGGCAAATCTCATTGGCGTGACGGATCTGGAGCTGTTTGAACGGCACGGAATGCCGGTGTTGGAACGGGATGTCACGGATCTTGAGGCGGCTCTGCGGGAGGCAGTGGATACGCTGTTTCCAGAGGAGAAAACGTATGAGACGGCGGCGGTGATTGTACCGGATGAGAAGACGGCGGAACGGGCTTATTTGATTTTACGGGAGATTCTGGCGGAAAAAGATTTTGACTGTGAGAAGCGGCTTTCTTGGCTGAACCGTGACAGCTCCAGTTTTAAGAAAGGACTGACGGTTACCACATTTTATCTGGCAAAAGGGCTGGAGTTTGATCAGGTGTTCTCGATTTTCCCGAAGGACGAGAAAAGGGAGATGATGATGCAGGCGCAGTATATTGCAGCGACCAGGGCATTGCATGAGCTGAGAGTGTATCATATTTAAAAACAGGGAGATCCTCCGAAAAAATTCGATTGGATCTCCCTGTCATTTTTATTTTCGATCAGATATGATAGAATCCTGCGGACTGTGCCGGGATGGTGATGGTTCCGTCTTTGGATTCTGCTTTTCCTCCGATCGTGTAGAGGGCATCCTTCAGCTCTGCACTGTATGGGAAGGACTGCTCTTTGTCGGATGGATTGATGATAACGAGGACTTTTTCACCCTCAGCCTCACGGACGTATGCCAGCGGATACTGGTTTTTCTCTGCATAAACGAACTCGATGGTTCCGCGGCTTAAGAGTGCTTTGCTGCTCTGGCGGATCTGGATGAGTTTTTTAACTTCGTGGTACAGGGAATCCGGATCGGCCATCTGTGCTTTTGCGGTCGGACGGTCTTTGCCCGGATCCATGGTGATGTAGAGGTCGCTGGCCGGTGCGCTGGAGAATCCTGCGTTGGTGCTGTCATCCCACTGCATCGGAGAACGGGAACCGGTGCGGTTGTATCCGCCCTCAACGGATTTCAGGCCTTCGACGTAGCGCATACCGATTTCATCACCGTAGTAGATGAACGGCGCACCTGGCATGGAAAGAAGGAAAGCGAAAGCAATTTTCAGCTCATCCCCCTGCAGACGGCGTGCCAGACGGTCCATATCATGGTTTCCGGACGGGATGCAGATCAGGCCTTTCTGTGCGGTCTTATTGTAGTTGGTTTTGTAGGTCTCTACAAACTCAGAGATATCTCCTTTTCCGCGTTTGGAGAAGAATGGCTCATCGCAGCGGAACAGATCGTTGTAATGGGACGGTCCAAAGTGAAGCAGGAAGTCCATGTGGAAACCGCCCTGTAAGGATTTGTCCGGCTCGCCCCACTCAGATACCATGGCTGCATCCGGGAACTCGGCGTCGAGAAATTTCCGTACCTGCTGCCACAGGCGGATGGTTCCTTTGCCTTCCTGATCGTTCTTTACCAGGGAGCCCGCCATATCGACACGGAAGCCGTCGCAGCCCATGTTCAGCCAGAATCTCATGACATCTTCCATCGCTGCCAGCGTTGCCTGCGGTCCCTCATCATCAAAGGACTGCTGCCACGGTTTTTCCGGATCCGGCTGATAAAAGCCGTAGTTCAGGGCCGGCTGGTTGGAGAAGAAGTTGATGGCGCAGGCGCCGTCACGCTCGGAAATGCCGCGCAGGCTTCCCATTCCTTCCGGTGCTTCCCATACGTTATTGGTCCATACGTAGCGGTCTGTAAATTCATTGCGGTCTGCTTTCATGGATTCTTTGAACCATGGATGCTCAACAGATGTATGGCCCGGAACCAGGTCGAGCAGAACGTGCATGTCACGTTTGTGTGCCTCTTCGAAAACTCTCTTCAGATCCTCATTCGTTCCGTAGCGCGGTGCAACGCGGCAGTAATCTGCGACATCGTATCCTGCATCACCGAATGGGGACAGGAAGCACGGGTTGATCCAGATGGCGTTGCAGCCCAGCTCCTTGATGTAGTCTAATTTTTCAATGATACCCTGGAAATCTCCGATTCCGTCGGCGTTGGTATCGTTGAAGGACTGCGGATAAATCTCATAAAATACTGCGTTATCTAACCATTTTGACATTTTTTCTTTCCCTCTTTCGCTCTTATTTCTGCTGTATTTTCGTCGTTGAAGCAAGTGTTTCTATATGATATATTACTACTGTATCCGCTGAAATACCAGTAATTTCCTATTTCATTCTAATACTATTCTATGATTTTAGTTACAGTTCACTGGTACCCAGCGAACTGTAACCTTCGCAGCCCTCATTTAAAGTTTTGCTTCGCAAAAGGAGGGCTGCTCACACCTGAATCACTTTCTTACGCAGCGAAACAGCAAGTGTTTCACTGCTGAGTGAACATTAACTGATTTTATCCATGCCACGCTCTGCCATTCCCGGCATTTTACGGACATGCTTTTTGGAGGAGGATTTTATGATGCTTTCTGCTGCGAAAGAAAAACGCCAGCACGGCTCCATGCAGGTTCCCTACAGTTATTATGACTGCCGGATGCCCGACTATTTTCCCGGCGTACCGCTGCACTGGCACGGGGAGATGGAGCTGAATTATATCAAACGCGGAACGGGGTATTTTCAGTATGAGGACCGTCTGCTTACGGCGCATGCCGGTGATATTTTTCTGATTCAGCCGAACCTCGTACATGCCATTCTGCCCGCCGGGCAGGAGTCGATGTTTTATGATACGATTGTTTTCCACCAGAATATGCTGATCGGCGGGTATGACGACCGCAGCTACACGGAAATTCTGCAGCCGTTTTTCTCCGCCCGGCGCCGCATCCAGGCACCGATTTCACCCGAACATTCCGGTTATGCTGCACTTTCTGCATCCGTCCATCAGATTTTCCGCTGCATCCGTGAAAACTCTGCTGTCTCCGATCTTCTGCTGAAAAGTGAGCTGCTCCGCTTCTTCTATCTGCTCGCCGCATCGCCGGAACTCTGCACCGATCGTCCCGCCATGCCTGCGGCTGCTGAAAACCTGCGGCCTGTGCTCGCCTATATCCAGGAGCACTTCGCCGACCCGATTACCATAGAGGAACTTGCCAGGCTGTCGCATTTGAGCAAAAGCTATTTTATGAGCTGTTTTAAGCAGACCTTCGGCCTCGGGGCCGTTGAATATCTGACACAGCTTCGGATCAAAGCCGCCTGCGAGGCGCTGCGCAGTACGACGCGGAGTGTGTCCGAAATCGCGTACGACAATGGTTTCCGCAACCTTTCCAACTTCAACCGGCAGTTCCGAAACAAAGTGGGATGTACGCCGCAGATGTATCGGAAGGAATTTCAAAATTCGTAAATTCAAAAAGGGATGCATCAAAATATGCATCCCGAAAATCTATCTCTGATCCTATTTTTATTCCGTAATCTCCGGTACCGACGGAACATCTTTATCTTCTTCCCGCCAGCTCCCAGAATGCGACAGCGCTCGCCGCAGCGACGTTCAGTGAATCCACACCGTGTGTCATCGGAATCAGCACGGTTGCATCTGTTTCAGCGATCGTATCACTTGCCAGTCCGTCACCCTCGGTTCCGAGCAGAATGGCGAGCTTTTCATGCGTTTTTAACGACGGATCATCCATCGGAACGGAGTCTTCTTTTAATGCCATCGCAACGGTATAAAATCCAAGTTCCTGCAGTGCAGCAATTCCCTGCTCCGGCCAGTAACTGCCGCCTGGCAGCACGGTCCACGGGACCTGGAAGACATTTCCCATGCTCACGCGGATGGCGCGGCGGTACAGCGGGTTGCTGCAGCCTGATGTGAGGAGCACGGCATCGATGCCAAGCGCGGCGGCGGAACGGAAAATCGCACCGACATTCGTCGGGTTCACGACATTTTCCAGAATCGCCACGCGGCGGGCATTCCGGCAGATTTCCTCCATAGCCGGAAGCGTGCGGCGGTGCATCGCGCAGAGCATGCCGCGCGTAAGGGCAAAGCCTGTGAGCTGTTCCAGCACCTTCGTCTCTGCTGTATAGACCGGCGCGTCCGGGCAGTGCGCAAAGAGTGCTTCGTTTGCGGCAAGCTCTGCGCTTCCGGCAAGGAACGAAACCGGTTCATAACCGGCATCCAGTGCGCGCTCGATGACACGCGGACTCTCTGCGAGAAAAAGGCCTGGCTGCGGTTCATAATAGTGCAATAACTGCGGTTCTGAAAGACGCGCATACACGTCGAGCTCCGGCGCCGCAAAGTTTTCGATTTTTCTGATCTCTGACATAATATTGATTTCCTTTTGCGTTTTCTCTTTGTTTTCACTATGTTCTATTGTAGCAATCCCGCTCCCGTTTCGCAATCCATTCTTTTTCGCGCCGGTGCCGTTCCCCGCACCATTCGCCAAACCGTGCTTCCAGCACGCATCGAATTTTCTTGTTTATCTGTCTTTTTTAAAAATTTCTCAATTTCCTCTTGCCAAACGCCGCCAGAGACGTTATAATAATCGACGGTTCAAAATTAAAAACTGCAGAAAAGATTGGTATCAGATTGGAAACGGCACAAGTGCATTGCTTGGTTAACGAACAACACATGTGTCTTTTTTGCGCCCATTTTTCAAAATTGCAAAGAAAAGGAGAACAATCGATGCCAAAAACAAAATTTCAAAACGTTGTATTTACCCTCATGATGTCCTTTCTGATGGTCTATGCCATGATCTGCTACAACATTTCCATGAACATCGGCGGAATGACAAATCAGTTCTTTCTGATGGCGTTTCACGAGATGATAATCATGTGGCCGGCCGCTTTTATCCTCGAGTTTTTCCTCGTGGATCATCTGGCTCACAAATTAGCTTTTTGCATGGTAACACCGCAGGATCGTCCGATCGTAATCACGCTGGCAATTTCCATTATGATTATTGCTATTATGTGTCCGATTATGAGTTTTATTGCAACACTGCTGTTTAAAAATGCCGGAAAAGAATTTGTCGCTGTCTGGCTCCAAACCACGTTCTTAAATTTCCCGGTTGCCTTCTTCTGGCAGCTCATGTACTGCGGACCCTTCATCCGTTTTCTGTTCCGCAAACTGTTTCCGGAGAAATAAGAAAAGATATCCACAAAGGGAACCGTTTTTCCCCTCTCTGTCCACAATTTCTGTGGACAGACGGTGCAAAATGGTTCACCTTCTGTGGATATCTTTTTTGTTTTTTCCCGGATTACTCCTGTGGTACCGGATTGGATACGCTGACTACATGATCATACCAGGTTCCTTTTTTACCAATGATCGCAACATTGAAATCCTCGTCCAGTTTTTCTACCGGGATATCAAAGCCGTACACTTCATCTGTGGTTCCGTCAGAATACGTTACCTCATCTGTGGTCGGCTCGATCAGCTCTGCACCGTCTGCCTGCGCTTCTTCTTTTGTTCCCACAAAGACATTGACAATGTTTTGGGATACCAGGCTGACGTGGATGGTCATTTTTCCGTCTTTTACCGTCAGGACACCTTTCCCTTCTTTTGCTTCATTGACATGGAACATATTGCTGTCTGTATTGAAGTCTGCCGTATACGTACCGTCTTCCAGCTCTGATGCGTTGCTTTCTCCTGCAGTCTCCGCTGCCGATGCGCTTTCTGCTGAAACATCTGATGTGGATGTACTGCTCTCTGCCTTAGATGCATCCTGTACAGAAGCGGAAGATGCGTCTGCCGCAGAAGACGCAGATACTGCAGATGCAGAAGATGACGCTGCATCCTTTCCGCCACATGCGCCGAGCATGGATACAGTCAGTGCTGCTCCAAGAAAAAGAACTGCCAATTTTTTTCTCATAATAAATTTCCTCCTTGTATCACCTTGAAGCGGATCTTTTTCATCCGCTCAACTTAAAATCCGACAGCACACTGAGTCTCTTCAGCCGTACTGCCGGATCTTATTTTACTCTATTTTACGTTCGGAATGCAACCCCTAATTATTCAGCATCGTCCTGAACGCCGTTGCCGTCCATAGCTGCCTTGGTATGCTGTACATACAGCTGCTCAACAGCATCAATTCTTCCAAGACCTTCGATCTGAGTGTCGATCTCGTCGAATGCACCGGATGCCTCAAACTGGCTCTTCCAGGAATCCTCATCCTCGCCTGCCATATCGTTGTTTGCGTGGTCACCTGCAACAACCATCAGCGGCCGAAGAATTACTTTCTTGTATCCGGCTGCTTTTACTGCCTCGATCACGTTCTCGCAAGCGGTCTCTTCCGGCTTGCCCTCAACGGTTCCGATGAATACGTTTTTGTATCCAAGAGTATCCATCTGTGTCTGCATCTGGCTGTAGGTTACATTTGCAGTGTGGGAAGTACCATGTCCCATAAATACGAAAGCAGTGCCGTCCTCTGCTGCTGCATCCAGACTGTCATAATTTGCAGATTTTACTGCCTGTGCCGTGATTGCTTCTGCAACGGCCTGTTTGTCCTCGTTGATTACGGTAGCGTCACTTCCAACCTCGCCAAGCAGCGGCTCTGCGATGGTTACGGACTCAAATTTATCTTTATAGCTATCTACTGCTTCTTTCAGCTCGTCGTACTCTGCGCCGTGCATCAGATGAGTCGGCTGAATAATCAGTTTTTTCACGCCATTGCTTACAGCTCTTTCCAGTGCCTGATCTACGTTGTCGATCTTCTCGTCATCGCGGGCCTGTACATGGTTGATGATGATCTGTGCAGTGAAGGCACGTCTTACGGACCAGTCCGGATATGCAGCCTGCAGAGCTTTCTCAACGCCTCCGATATCCTCAGCACGGCTGTCGTTGAAGGAAGTACCAAAGCTTACAACCAGAAGCTCATCCTCGCCGATCTCGTCTCCGTTTAACGGATCATCCTTGGAAGCATCCCCTGTGTCTCTTCCGAAGTAATCCGGATCTGCGTTCTCTCCTTCTACAAGTTCCTTCTGCGCGTCTGTCAGGGCATCCCATGCCTCTTTTGCTTCTTTGCACTGCTCGTCGGTGTTATCATTTCTTTCCTGTACATAAATTGCGTCAATCAAAGCTGCCACTTTATCTGCTGCCTCCTGGTCTGCATCTGCGGATACCTCTTCAGATGCAGAAGATGCGCTTACGCTGCTGCTTGCTGCTGTGGTGTCTTCCTCAGATGCGGAAGATGCACTTACGCTGCTTGTTGCTGTGCTGCTTGCGCTGCTGCTGGATGCGTTGCTGCTTCCGCATGCGCCGAGCATAGATGTTACCATAGCTGCTGAAATTAAAGCGACTACAAGTTTCTTTTTCATTTTTGTTTTCCTCCCATTTGCTGGTATCTTTGCAACAACCAATATCGGGGACGTTTTACATTTCAAACTATGAGAAACACGCTCCGCGAGTTTCTCAAGTTATCGCTGCAGTCGCTAAGGTCTCGTGCAAGCACGGACTTTGGCTCGTTGCCCGCGTAAATAGAAAGAAGCCCTTTCGTTTTTCAACGAGGGGCTTCCAGTATTTTCATCACAAAGAAAACCATCTCACCCGCTGTGGGGCAAATGTCCGCTTTCCTGTTTTGTACTGCCAGTTCCTCGTGGCACGAACGTAACGTTCCTGTACTGCGAAAGGCAGGTCTCCCGGCTCATTGCTTCAGGATTTGACTCCAGCGCATCGGTCTCCTTCCCGGTTTCCCAGTGGATCATTCCCCTGCTTGCAAAATACGGTGACGAGTTCGTGCAGGATTCACACCTGCTTCCCTTTTCACCGGACACGTATGTCCGACACCTTACACATCGATATTTAATTGTCTTTTCTTTAACGACTGTTAGTGTAGCACATCGTCTTTTCTCTGTCAAGTGCTGTAAAATCAGGAAATCCGGCCATTTTCCATTTCATATACCACATCCGCGACGTTCATCGTGGACACTCTGTGCGATACGAGCACAATGGTTTTCTCTTCTGCCGATTCTTTCAGGGATTTCAGAATAATTCCTTCATTTAAGGAATCAAGATTCGATGTCGGCTCGTCCAGCAGGATCATGGATGCGTCATGCAGGAATGCCCGCGCGATACCGATCCGCTGTTTTTCTCCGCCGGACAGCGTATCGCCGAGTTCTCCGACTTCGGTGTCGTAGCCGTTTGGCAGTGTCATGATGAAATCATGTATGGACACCTTCTTCGCCGCCTCCATAATTTCTTCCCGCGTCGCGCCGGGTTTTGCAATAGCGATATTGTTCGCAATCGAATCGTGGAACAGGTGTGTCTCCTGCGTCACATAGCTTTCCATATCGCGCAGATGCTTTGTCGGGATTTTGCGGACATCGGCTCCGTCCACGGAAACGCGCCCCGTCTGGACATCCCAGAAGCGCATCAGAAGTTTTAAGATCGTCGATTTTCCGGAACCGCTCGCGCCGTGGATGCCGGTGATTTTTCCCGGTTCCAGTTTCAGCGAATACTGATCCAGAATCGTCTCGTCTTCGTAGGCAAACGTTACATTCTGCGCCTCGGCTCCTGCAAATGCGTGGTCACCGCCGGATGCCGCATCTCCCGGAATTTCCTCCACCAGCGGCGCTTCCTCGAGAAGGGAAAGCACACGCTCGCCGCTTGCCAGCGTCTGATTCAGGTTATTCGACAGGCTGGACAGCGCCACGACCGGGCCGAAGGAACCCATCATCGCGATTGTGCAGGTCAGGACTCCCTCAAATCCGATCCCGCCTTTCGTGTAAAGATAGATCGTCAGTGCCAGCATGCCGAACGATGCCAGAAGAATCACCATGTTGGTGACAGACCGCTGGGAGCCTTCCATGCGGCTTAAGTTTTCCTGCACAGAAGTCAGTTCTTTCGACCGCCCTGACATCTGCTCTTTCCGTTTTTCGCCCTGTCCGTACTGAATCGTCTCGTCGAGGCCACGCAGGGAATCCAGCACGAAGCTGTTCAGCTCGCCAAAGCCTGTCCGGAACTCCATTCCTTTCTGGCTTCCGCGCTTTCCGTTCCACATCGGGATCACAACGCCGACCGTCAGATACGCCGCAAGTGCAAGCAGCCCTGCCAGAACATGGTATCTTCCAATGAAGCATACCATAATCAAAGAAGTTAATGCTGCAATCGCAATCGGGGAAATCGTATGCGCATAGAATACTTCCAGAAGTTCGATATCGGTTGTGATAATCGAAATCAGATTTCCTTTGTCCCGTCCTTCCAGCTTCGCCGGGCAGAGCTTCCGCAAAGCTGCAAACACTTTATGGCGGATGATCGCCAGCAGTTTAAAAGCAATAAAGTGGTTGCAGTACTGCTCCGCATAATGCAGAATGCCGCGCAGCACCGCGATCACGATCATCACCGTGAGTATCGTTTTTACCGGGGTATGTACAAGCCACATGTTTTGCACCGAAAGGCTCGTCCCTGCCGCGCCCGTCAGTAAGCCATGCACGATGACCTGTCCTGCCAGAATCGTCAGGAAGATCGCACATAAATATCCCATTGTTCCAAGAATAATTGCCGCCATCATAATATGAAGCAATGGCTTCACCAGCCCGATCAGGCTTCCCATAATCCGGAGGGCGCTTCTGCGTTTTGCTGTATTTTTCTTCTCGTTCATCATGCATTCCCCTGCTTTCCATAGTTTTCCAGTACCATCTGGCTGTCGTACAGATGACGGTATGCTCCGTTCTGTTCCATCAGTTCCGCATGCGTTCCACGCTCGCAGATGGTACCGTTTTTCAGGAAATAAATCTGATCTGACTGTACGACGTTCGCAAGGCGGTGGGAAATCAGCAATACCGTTTTCGTCTTTGCGAGTTCATGAATCACATTCATGATCAGCTCTTCACTCTCGACATCAATATTCGATGCGGCTTCATCAAAGATATACACCGCACTGTCGCTCCGAAGCAGCGCCCGCGCAATCACAAGACGCTGGCACTGGCCGCCGGAGAGGTTTCCTGCTTTTTCGAGAAGCTCTGTCTGCAGTCCGTTCTGTGTCTGTAAGAATCCCAGCAGATTGACTTTCTGCAGAACCGCCTCCATCTCCTCCTTCGTCGCATCCGGTTTCGCCATGCGCAGGTTCTCTTCTACGTTTCCTTTAAATAAGTAACTATTGTGGCGGACCAGAACAACGTGCTTCATCAGATCCGTCTCAGCGACTTCCGAGAGCGGCACACCGCCCAGGGTGATGCGCCCTGTATATCCACGGTTCTTTGCCGCAAGGATACCCGCGATCGTACTCTTTCCGCAGCCGGATTCGCCGACCAGTGATACAAAACTGCCCGCCGGGAGCGTCAGGTCAATGCCTTTTAAGATTTCCCGGTCCTCTTCATAGGAAAAATGTACATCCTCCAACACGACATCCAGCGGTCCGTCCGGCAGCGTCCGCTCTCCCGTCTGCGGCTCCGGCAGATCGAGGATTTTGAAAATCTTGTCACTCGCCGCCATGCCGTTCATCGCGATGTGGAAGAATGATCCGAGCAGACGAAGCGGCAGGAAAAACTCGCTCGCCAGCAGCACAATGCAGAGCGTGCCGGACACGGTGAGGTTTCCTTTCAGAAATTCCGATACCGCCACCGCCATGCCAACCGCCGCGCCGCCGTATGCTACGATGTCCATCACGCTCGTTGAGTTGAGCTGCATCGTCAGAACTTTCATCGTGATCCGGCGGAAGTTCTGGGATTCCACATCCATCTCGTCGGCTTTCTGCTGGTCGGCCTGATAAATTTTTAATGTCGTCAGACCCTGCAGATTTTCAAGGAAGGAATCGCCAAGGCCGGTGTAAATGCTCCAGTATTTGTTCAGAAGCTTCTTCGCAATCTTCTGCACAACCACAATCGAAATCGGGATCAGCGGCACACAGATCAGAAGAATCACGCTCGCTTTCATGCTCACCCGGCAGAGGATCACAAACAAGGTGAGCGGCGCAATCAGGCTGTAGAACAGCTGCGGAAGATACTTTCCAAAATAGGTTTCGAGCTGCTCCACGCCTTCCGTGGATACCTGTACGACCTCCGAGGATGATACCTGTTCGCTGTAGGATGCCCCCAGTTTCAGCATTTTCTCATAAATTTTTTCACGCAGAATCCGTTTCACATCCACACACGCAAGATACGAAGACCTCGCACCCATCCGCTCGCAGAAAAAGCGGATCACAACAACAATTGCCAGCATAAAAACCGTCCGTTTCACAGCCGTCGCCGTTACCGCGCCATACACAACCCGCTCCAGCAGATCGGCAATCGTAAATACCGCGATCACCTGCGACAGAAGCGCCGCCCACTGCCACAGAATCGTGTACACGATATACTTTTTCGCGTGGGACAGCAGCCCCACCAGTCTTGTTTTAATCATAAGTACCTCTCTTTTATGCTTTTGCTTTTCGCTTCTCTCTCATGCTGCAGATTAAATGCCAGATAGCTAAAATCGGATGATACAGCAGCATCCTCGGCCCCGAAAACCGCATAACGGCGCGGATCTTTTCCCGCATTTCCGGCTTGTAGCAGTGTACTTTGCAGTTTGCGCAGAATGTTTTCTGTTCCATGAAGGGACATTTCTGGCTCCGCTGTTTTGCATAGTCCGCTAATTTCTGACATTCCGGACACATCCCACCGGATGCATGCCCCTCTTTTCCATGGTTCTTCCGGCAGTACAGGCGGATCATCTCTTCCACGACGTACTGTTCTTTCTGCCGCTTTTTTTCTACTTTGTTCATTTTGTTTCTCCTAGGATATGATCTTCTGTTTTTACGGTTTTGACCCGCAGGAAGAAATACAAAATATGGCACATCCATACCACAGCAATACAGATTCTTCCAATCGGCACATTCTTCATAGCAAAAAAGCCGATCGCCATCACAACCGTTACCATCCCGATAATTTTACATTTCGTTCCTACCGTCATCGCCCGATGCTGTACGAAGCTGTCGAGATGCTTCTTATATGATTGGGTCCCAATAAACCAGCTGTGCAGCCGTTCCGAACTTTTCGCAAAGCAGAACAGGGTTGCCATATAGAATGGAACTGTCGGCAGAATCGGAAGCACAATGCCGATGGTACCAAATCCCAGGCACAGAAAACCGAGTACGATCCAAAATATTTTAAATGGACTCTTCACAATTTTCCTCCTTTCTCACCGAATATTAAAATAGAAAAATAGCCGCTCATGGTTCTTGCGAATACATGAGCGGTTAGTTGTCGCTTACGCTAGTTATAGATTAACATTATTTAACTTTCATGTCAAACACATTTCACTCCTGAGAGAACGCTCCTCTGCTTGCAGAATAACTGCTGTTATTTCAACTCACGAAGTGTGATACATCATACTCTAAATAATTCCACCAATGTTTGAAGATTCAACTCACGGAGGGCGACAAAGGAATCGGGCCGGTTGTGTGGGGACGCATCATTTCAACTCACGCCCTCACGGAGGGCGACGCTGCGCCTTCAGTTCATCCGTCAATCCATTGATGTTATACTCAATATACGGGTGCTGCCATAACGGTAGGCGGTTAGTCCTTCTACGGAGGGACTGTGACTCTCCGATTACATAGAAACCCTTTATATGGGAATTCCTTGGAAAGGAGGGCTAAGCCATGAGTATTATCGACTTCATAGCAGTTGTAAGTTTCGGCTTAACCTGCTTTAGCCTTGGATACAACTTCGGCAAAGATACTGCGAAATCACAAAAATAGCCGCCCAGTCCTGCAAACTTTGGCGACTATTTTTACATAAACCAATAAATATGGACTAACCGTCTATCGGTAGCACTCTTTTCAATATCATAATATCATGCATTTCAGAATATGTCAAAATCTTCTTTTCACATATCCCGAAATCTCCGATACCTCTCCTCTACCAGTTCTTCCCCATCCATCTTCTCATACTTTTCCAGGAATCTCAGAATTTTGCCTCTCAATTCTTCACACACCACTGGCATTGTGTCCACCGTAAACTCCCCCGGCTCTTCCACAATCTCTTCTACAATTCCCAGTTCCTTCAAATCCCCCGCCGTCAGCTTCATCACCTCGGCGGCCTCCGGCGCGCGTTTGCCGTCTTTCCACAGGATGCTTGCAAATCCCTCCGGCGACAGGATGGAGTAGATGGCATT
This sequence comes from Blautia sp. AM42-2, assembly GCF_003480245.1. Taxonomy (NCBI): domain Bacteria; kingdom Bacillati; phylum Bacillota; class Clostridia; order Lachnospirales; family Lachnospiraceae; genus Blautia; species Blautia sp. AM42-2. The sequence continues at coordinate 43,234 of NZ_QUIM01000005.1, read as the reverse complement.
CTGCATCATCCACACTTCATCCGCCACGGCGAGTGCCAGTGCACCGCCGCTGCCGCCTTCTGAAATGACAATAGAAAGAACCGGCGTTTTTAACGCTGACATTTCATACAGGTTCCGCGCAATCGCCTCGCCCTGGCCGCGTTCTTCGGCTTCCATTCCGCAGAAGGCGCCTGGGGTGTCTACGAGACAGATAACAGGCCTGTGGAATTTTTCGGCCTGTTTCATCAGACGCAGGGCTTTGCGGTAGCCCTCCGGGGACGGCATGCCGAAATTGCGGCGGATGTTTTCTTTCGTATCCGCGCCTTTCGCCTCGGCGATGACCGTGACCGGTGTGCCGTCAAACGATGCAATACCGCCGATGATCGCCGCATCATCGCCATACAGTCGATCACCATGAAACTCAATAAAATCAGGAAACAGCTCCCGAATATAATCTTCTCCCACCGGTCGGTCCTTTTTCCGCGCTTTCTGCACACAGTCCCAAGCCGATGTTTTCTCTCCCGTTTCTGGTGCTGCCAAAGACCGCTTCACGTCTCCATCCCCCAAAGTCAGCACTTCCGAGGAAACTTCGATATCTTTCCCATGCATCCGCAGAATCTCCGCCAGCACCTCTTTCGCCTCTTCTCTTGGCAGAATCCGATCCACAAACCCATGCTCCACCAGAAACTCCGCCCTCTGGAACCCTTTTGGCAGTTTCTGTCCTATTGTCTGCTCAATAACCCTCGGTCCCGCAAACCCGATCAGCGCATGCGGCTCCGCCAGAATAATATCCCCCAGCATCGCCCAGCTCGCCGTCACGCCGCCCGTCGTCGGGTCCGTCAGCACACTCACATACAAAAGCCCCGCATCACTGTGTCTTTTCAGCGCCGCCGACGTCTTCGCCATCTGCATCAGAGAAACAATCCCCTCCTGCATCCGCGCCCCTCCCGAGCACGCAAACAAAATCACCGGCAGCGAGAGCTTCGTCGCCCTCTCCACCGCCCGCGTAATCTTCTCCCCAACAGCCTCACCCATACTGGCCATCATAAACCTGCCATCACAGACCCCGATCACCGTCTCCATCCCGTTGATCCGTCCCTTACCAGTCACAACAGCCTCCGTAAGTCCTGTTCTCTCCTGCAGAGCCCTCACCTTCTCTTCATACCCCGGAAACCCCAGCGGATTCCCCGCCGTCATCCCCTGATCCCATTCCTCAAAACTCCCATCATCCAGAAGAAACTCAATCCTCCGATACGCATGCACCCGAAAATAATTCCCACACTTCGGACAAATATAAAGATTCCTCTTCACATCCTCCGTAAAAATAGCCCCCTTACAAGCATTACACTTCTTCAAAATCCCCTGCGGCGCCTCCGGCACCACCCCATCCGCCGTGTGCTCCTTCCGAAACACCGTCTTCTTAAAATACTTACCCAGCATCATACCACCATCACTCCTTACGTCATAACACTTTCACTCTATTGTCACCATAACAATCTTCCAACCTCACACCTCACCCATCGAGGCATTCATTCTCTCTTCACCGCTCACTCCTGTCATCCCAGCTGCACCGCCCCGCGGTGTCGCTGACCACACTCTCCCAGTCGTGTGTCTGATCTCAGCCGCTCGGCAGTACAGCAGAGGGGGACGGCGCATTTGCAGGAGGAACTAGAAACACTTAGGCTTCCAGAATTTGCGTTATTTTCAAAAATCTAACTGTCTGAGCGACAGCGGGTTTTGGATTTTTGAAAATAGTTTTAGCAAATGCTGGAGGCCTTAGTGTTTCTTTCCTCTGAAACCGCGCCGTCCCCCTCTGCTGTACTGCCGGGCGGCGTCCGTCTCTCACAATCTCTCCGTCAACCGCTCCACAAACTCAATATCCGCCCTTCCGGCCAGATACTCCTCTTCATTTAAAATAGAATACAAATAATCAACGTTAGTGTCGACTCCCTCGATGACGACTTCCCCCAGCGCACTCCTCATCCGCGCAATCGCCTCCTCACGCGTCCTCCCATGCACAATCAGCTTCGCCAGCATCGAATCATAAAACGCCGGAATCACATACCCGTCATACGCCGCTGTATCCACCCGTACTCCAAATCCCCCAGGCAGATGCATCTCCGTAATCTTCCCCGGACAAGGCCTGAAATTCTTCGCCGGATTCTCCGCATTAATCCTGCACTCAATCGCATGCCCCGAAAGCCGGACCTCCCCCTGCGTCACCGACAGCGGCATCCCCGAAGCCACCCGAAGCTGCTCCTGAATCAGATCCATCCCCGTGACCCACTCCGTCACCGGATGCTCCACCTGAATCCGCGTATTCATCTCCATAAAATAAAAATTCCCGTCCGGCTCCAGCAGAAACTCAATCGTCCCCGCATTCACATAATGCGCCGCCTTCGCCGCCCGGACCGCCGCCGAGCCCATCCGCTCCCGCAGCGTATCATCAATCGCCACACAAGGCGACTCCTCAATCATCTTCTGATGATTCCTCTGAATCGAGCAGTCCCGCTCGCCAAGATGAATCACATTCCCGAACGAGTCCGCCATAATCTGAAACTCCACATGACGCGGATGACGAATCAGCCGCTCCACATACATCGTTCCGTCCGCAAACGAACTTTTAGCCTCCTTCTGCGCCGTCTGAAACGCACTCTGGAACTCCCCGCGCGTCTCCGCCATACGCATACCCTTGCCGCCGCCTCCAAGCGCCGCCTTAATCATCACCGGAAAACCAATCCGGTCGGCCTCAGAAAGACCCGTCTCCCAGTCAAAAACAGGTTCCTTCGTCCCCGGAATCACCGGCACACCGGCTGCCTGCATCGTATTTCGCGCCTCAGACTTATTACCCAGCCGGTCCATCACCTCAGGAGATGGCCCAATCCACGTAATGTGGCACTCCTGGCATCTCCGCGCAAACGTGCTGTTCTCCGACAGGAATCCAAATCCCGGATGAATCGCATCCGCCCCCGTCACAAGCGCCGCACTCAAAATACGTTCCATATTTAAATAACTGTCCTTCGACGGTGCCGGCCCGATGCACACCGCCTCATCCGCGAGCTGCGCATGCAGTGCCTCCCGGTCCGCCTCCGAATAAACAGCAACCGTGAGAATTCCCATCTCACGGCATGCCCGGATAATCCGGACCGCGATCTCCCCACGGTTTGCAATCAAAACTTTTCGAATCATTGTGCTGCCCCCACCATAAAGGTCAGTTCCGCCTGCGCGACCACCTTGCCGTCGACCGAAGCGACCGCTTCCCCGACGCCCATCGGTCCCTTGTGGCGGATAATTTTCGTCTCCAGACGAAGCTTGTCTCCCGGTTTCACTTTTCCCTTAAAACGGCACTTGTTGATGCCGCCGAAAAATGCAATTTTTCCCTTATTCTCGTCAAGAGAAAGAATCGCAACCGCACCGACCTGCGCCAGCGCCTCGATAATCAGCACGCCCGGCATCACCGGCTCCTGCGGAAAATGACCCGCAAAAAAATCCTCGCGGTACGTCACACATTTATACCCAATGCCGAATTCGCCCGGCTCAAAATCTTCTATGTAATCCACCAGCAGAAACGGATGTCTGTGTGGAATAATCTCCTGAATCTGTTTCGTTGTCAAACTGTTCATTCGCTGCTTCCTTTCTCGTCCCGGCTTTACGCTTTTACCCGGAACAGCGGTTTTCCGTAATCAACCATCTCGCCGTTTTTCACCAGAACCTCCGCAATCACTCCGTCCACTTCGCTCTCAATCTCATTCATCAGCTTCATGGCCTCCACAATCGCTACAACCTGTCCCTTTTTCACGGTGTCGCCGACCTTCACAAACGGCTCGGCATCTTCTGCCGGAGCTGTATAAAATGTTCCGACCAGCGGGGATGTCACAAAAACGCCTTCTTCTGCTTCGCTGTGATCCTCAGCCGCTGTACTTTTTCCTGCCGTTTCTTTTCTCTCCGGCATGGCTGCTTCTTTCGCTGTCACGCCATTTGCTCCGCCCATCATCTCTGCCATCTGCAGACCGGCACCGGATGGAACCCCGCTCATCTGCACCTGCACCGGAGCTGCTTTTCCATGCTCCATGGCAATCTTGATCCCATCAGCCTCGTAATCAAACGCGGTCAGCGAAGAATCCGAAACTTTATCAATCAACTGTAAAATCTGATCTAATTCCATCTTATTTTCCTTTCTGCACCGGAACACGATGCCGCTTTATTCATATTTCTGAAACAGCAGCACCGCATTGTGGCCGCCAAAACCAAGGGAATTGCTCATTGCCAGTTTCACATCGGTTTCCACCGGAGCGCCGATGCAGTAATTCAGATCGCATTCCGCATCTGCTTCCTTTGTTCCAATCGTCTGATGCACGAAGCCGTCCTGAATGGATTTCGCACAGACAACAGCTTCCACACCGCCTGCCGCGCCGAGCAGATGACCGACCATCGATTTCGTCGAGTTGACCAGCACATGGTCTGCCGCATCACCGAAGGCTTTCCGGATCGCACGCGTTTCAAACAGATCGTTGTGATGTGTGGACGTTCCGTGTGCATTAATATAAGTAACTTCTTCCGGTTTTACTCCCGCTTCTTCCATCGCAAGCTCCATCGCACGTGCCGCACCGCTTCCATCTTCCAATGGAGAAGTAATGTGGTACGCGTCGCAGGTTGCGCCGTATCCGACTACCTCTGCATAGATCTTCGCGCCGCGCTGTTTCGCGTGCTCCAGCTCCTCAAGTACGAGAATGCCGGCGCCCTCGCCCATGACGAAACCGTTCCGGTCTTTATCAAATGGAATCGAAGCCCGCAGCGGATCTTCCGACTCGGAAAGTGCGGTCAGTGCCGAAAAGCCTGCCACGCCGACCGGCGTAATTGCACTCTCCGCACCACCTGCCACACAGATGTCCGCGTCGTTGTACTGAATTGCGCGGAAGGCATCGCCGATGCAGTGCGTTCCTGTCGCACACGCCGTTACCACGCTGGTACATTTTCCTTTCGCGCCGAGTGCAATCGCAACGTTTCCCGCCGCCATGTTCGCAATCATCACCGGAACGGTAAACGGGTTGACGCGGGACTGATTTCCGGCATCAATTTTGGCTTTCGCCTGCTCGCATGCATTCAGATCACCGACGCCGGAGCCCACCAGAACGCCGACGCGGAACGGATCTTCATTCTCCATGGAAATGCCGGCATCTGCAAACGCTTCTTTTGCTGCCGCAACGGCATACTGGGAGAAAGTTCCCATTCGTCTTGCCGCCTTGAAATCCATGCGTTCTTTTGCCACGAAGCCTTTGACCTCGCCTGCCAGATGTACTTTATATTCTGCTGTATCAAATTTCGTAATCGTTCCGATTCCGCAGGCTCCCTTGCGGACGCCGTTCCAGAATTCCTCCACGGTATTTCCAATCGGGGTTACCGCACCCAGCCCTGTGATGACTACTCTTCTCTTCATTCCAACTCTCCTTTTCTTAGATCACCATGCCGCCGTCGCAGTGAATCACCTGTCCGGTGATGTAAGCTGCCGCTTCGGATGCCAGAAATGCAGCCAGGTTTGCCACATCCTCCGGCTTTCCGAAATGGCCGAGCGGAATCTGGGATACGGATGCTTCTTTCACTTTATCCGAAAGAACCTCCGTCATATCAGTCTCAATAAAGCCCGGCGCAATCGCATTGACGCGGATGCCGCGGGACGCCAGTTCCCGTGCCGCTGTTTTCGTCAGGCCGATCACACCTGCTTTCGATGCCGCATAATTTGCCTGTCCGGCGTTTCCTGCCACGCCGACCACAGAAGCCATGTTGATGATGCAGCCGCTCTTCTGACGGATCATCGGCCGTGCCGCAAAGCGGATGCAGTTGAACGTTCCCTTGAGGTTTGTCTCAATGACACGGTCGAAGGCTTCCTCCGACATGCCCATCAGAAGGCCGTCCTTTGTGATACCCGCGTTGTTGACCAGAATATCGATTTTCCCATACAAAGCAAGAATTTCCTTCATCCACGCTTCACACGCCGCAAAATCCGATACATTGCACTGCATCACACAGCCGTCTCCTCCTGCCGCACGGATTCCCGCAAGCACGGTTTCGGCCGCCTCTTTCGAACCATTGTAATTGATGACAACAAAGGCTCCCTCCGCCGCCAGTTTTTCTGCAATCGCACGCCCGATTCCGCGGGATGCGCCCGTTACTACTGCTGTTTTTCCACTTAACATCTCATTCTCCTGCTGCATAATCCACTATCTATAATAAAGTTTCGCACACCTGATGCATTTCCTCATAGGTGCGGATATTGTAACCCTTTACATCCCGGTTGATTTTTCTTAAAAAGCCGGTCAGTGTTCTTCCCGGTCCGATCTCCACGAAGGTATCAACGCCGTCCGCAATCATCGCCTCGATGCTCTGCTGCCACCGCACACCGGATGCCACCTGCTGGATCAGAAGGCCGCGCGTCAGTGCGGTATCACGCACATACTGGCCGGTTACATTCGTCACATACGGAATCTTCAACTCCATAAAGCCGACACCCTCGAGCGCTTCGGTCAGCCCCTGGGACGCAGCTTCCATCATCGGGGAATGGAACGGGCCGCTTACGTTCAGCGGAAGTACCCGCTTTGCGCCTGCTTCTTTTAACTTTTCCGAAGCCTCTGCCACTGCCGCCTCATATCCGGTGATGACAATCTGACCCGGGCAGTTGTAATTGGCAATGTAGGCGCCGGAAATCCCGCTCAAAATCTCTTCGATTTTTGCATCTTCCATGCCGAGCACCGCCGCCATCGCGCCCTCGCCTGCCGGAACGGCCTCCTCCATCAGGATGCCTCTTCTGCGGACGACCTTCATCGCATCCGCCATTTCCATACCGCCGGCGGACACAATCGCGTTGTACTCGCCAAGGCTGAGGCCCGCTGTCACATCCGGCGTAAGGCCGCACGCCCGGATGGACTGCTCCATCGCCATTCCGGTTGTCAGCAGTGCAATCTGGGTAAACTCTGTCTGATCCAGATGTTCATTTTCCTCAAAACAGAGTTTTTTCATATCAATCCCGATCAGCTCGGATGCCATATCGTAGACGGCTCTCGCTTTCGGACATGCTTCATAAAAATCCGCGCCCATGCCGACACACTGGGAACCCTGTCCCGGAAACATAAATGCTGTTTTACTCATAACCGCGCCGGTGCTCCTTTCAGAAGTTCTTCCATCTCATTCATCATCTGCTCTATGATTTCTTTGCAGCTTTTCTCGTCTTTTACCATACCTGCAATCTGACCGGACATCACGCTTCCGGTTTTGACATCGCCGTCCACAACGGCTCTTCGAAGACCGCCGAGCGTCAGTTTTTCCAGCTCTTCGAACGGAGCTCCCTCTTTTTCCAGTTCCAGATAATGGCGTGTCATCTCATTTCGGATCGCCCGCACCGGATGACCGGTTGTGCGGCCTGTCACGCGGGTATCAATATCTTTCGCCTTGATCACCAGCTGCTTGTAATTTTCATGCACAACGGCCTCTTTCGAAGCGACAAAACGTGTTCCCATCTGAACCGCCTCGGCACCCAGCATAAAGGCTGCCGCCATGCCGCGTCCGTCCGCAATTCCACCGGCCGCAATGACTGGAATTTTTACAGCATCTGCCACCTGCGGAACGAGTGCCATCGTTGTCGTCTCGCCGATATGGCCGCCGGACTCACATCCTTCTGCCACAACGGCATCTGCGCCTGCGCGCTCCATTCGTCTTGCAAGAGCCACGGAAGCGACCACCGGGATGACGCGGATACCAGCGTTTTTCCACAGTTCCATATATTTCTCCGGATTTCCTGCGCCCGTCGTAACGACTTTTACGCCTTCCTCGGCAACCACTTTTGCCACCTCATCCGCATACGGGCTCATCAGCATGATGTTGACGCCGAACGGTTTGTCCGTCAGTTTTTTTGCTTCGCGGATTTCATTCCGAACCCACTCTGCCGGTGCCGCCGATGCTCCGATGAGGCCAAGGCCGCCGGCCTCGGAAACTGCCGCTGCCAGATGATGCTCCGCCACCCAGGCCATGCCGCCCTGAATGACTGGATACTGAATCCCGAGTAATTTTGTCACTTCTGTGATCATGAATCGCTTCCTCCTGCTTCCCGATCTTTCTTAGTTTTTGTGCTGCTCCAGATACTCTGCAACATCACCGACAGTTACCATCGTTTCCAGATCCTCGGTCGGGATTTCCACGCCGCAGGTGTCCTCGAGGGACATGACCATTTCAAACAGATCCAGGGAATCTGCTCCGAGATCCTCTTTGAAGGAAGTCTCCGCTGTGATGGTATCGATGTCTGCTCCCAGTGCTTCTGCTACGGTTTCTTTTACTTTTTCTAACATGTTTTTGTCCTCACTTTTTTCTTATTCTTCTTATTTTATATGGGCGTTTCTTACCATTCCAGGTACGCCGCGCCCCAGATCAGTCCTGCTCCGAAACCGGAGAGAACGATTCTCTGTCCTTTTTGGGCTCTGCCGGACCGGTTCCACTCATCCAGCAGAATCGGAATGCTCGCCGCACACGTATTGCCGTATGCTTCGATATTCCGCGGAAATTTTTCTTTCGGTGCCTTCAGTCGTTTTGCCACGCCGTCGATGATGCGGCTGTTTGCCTGATGAAGGATAAACGCATCAATCTCTTCGACTGCCATGTCGGCTTCCGCGAGCACCTCGCGGATGACTTCCGGCACGCGGGATAAGGCAAACTGGAACACGGCACGGCCGTCCATCTGCAGATACGTTCCCTTTTCGCAGGTCAGCGACACGCCTTTTTCTCCATCGGAATGGATCTTTTCGCACGCTTTTGTCTCCTGCTCCTCCGCCGTCAGCACAACGGCTCCCGCGCCGTCCCCGAACAGAATGCAGGTTCCGCGGTCACTCCAGTCCACCAGGCGGCTCAGGGCATCCGCGCCGATCAGCAGCACGTTTTTTGCCTTGCCGCTCCGGATATACATCTGGCCCAGCTCATACACCGCAAGAAATCCGGTGCAGGCGGCGCTGACATCGAGACAGGCGGCACGGAAAGCTCCGATCTCATCCTGCACAAGACAGGCGGTATTCGGAAAGATGCTCTCCGACGAGGAGGTTCCGACGAGAATCAGATCCAATTCTGTCGAACAGATCCCGGCATTTTCCAGCGCTCTTCTCGCCGCCTTTACTGCCATTTGGGCAACCGTCTCCTCCCCGGCTATGTGGCGCGCACCGATTCCTGTCCGCTCCCGGATCCAGGCATCGCTCGTCTCCACCATCTTTTCCAGATCTTCATTTTTCCATATTGTCTCCGGTACATACGAACCGGTTCCCGCAATTCTGCCGTTTTTCACCTTACTGTCCTCTTGCTTATTTCATTCTCAAACATTTTTCTTTTCAAATGTTTTGATATTCAAAGTATATCATCAAAATTCATTTTGTCAACCTTTTTTTATTGCTTTTTCCATTTCCCACTTCTATAATGAAACTATGTTCGGGATTTTTTCGAAACTATTTTTTCCGGATTCTATTATTTTGAGCCCCGGCACAGGTTCTCTATCGAACACTCCGGCAGGCTCCAGAAAGGACACCAAACTTATGCAGGTTCCAATGTCATCCTATCTTGTGGAAATCAAACCACAGATTCAGGAACTGATCCGTCTGCTCGAGCGCGAATTTGATTACGTCAGCGTGCTCTGCACCGATGTCAAAGGTACGACCTACCGTGTCAGCATGCATCAGACCAGCGTCGGCGATTATCACTTCTGTGAACGCGGCTTCGTTGTCCGTGCATGGCTGGACGGTTCCTACACCGAATATTCCTTCAACAACCTCACCGATGCCGCAGATCTTGCGGAGGAAATTACTTCCGCGCTGAAATCCGAATTTCAGGCATTAAAGGCACTCGGCATTGCGCAGATGGAGTCTCCTCTCGTGCAGGAAGAAGCCATCGCAAAAACGATGCAGAATGAAATCGGGATTGACCCGGAGACCGTCTCCGCAGAGGAGATTCTCTCCCACCTTCGGAAGCTCTGCGACGCCGGCGCTGCCCATGAAGGAATTCTGGAATTCCAGAGTACCGTCAGCTTTGCCCGTGTCAACAAGCTGTTCCTCTCCTCCAAAAAGGATCTGATGCAGTCCTACGCTTTCTCGGAAGGCTCCCTTTCCGCAATCGGCACAGAAAACGGAAAACAGAATATGTCGTACCGTTCCTGCTCCGGCCTGAAAGGCGTGGAAATCTTAAATGAGATGGATGCGATTGTTGAGGAAATCATCGCCGTTCTGTACGACAAGCTCCACTCCGATCCGGTCACCCCTGGCATGTACGATGTCATCACCGCACCGGATGTCACCGGCGTGATTGCACACGAGGCATTCGGCCACGGTGTCGAGATGGATATGTTTGTCAAAGACCGCGCACTCGCCAAAGAGTATATCGGCAAGCCTGTTGCCTCCCAGCTCTCCTCCATGCACGACGGAGCAGTCGGCGCACAGCAGGTCAGCAGTTATCTTTTTGATGATGAGGGAACGCTCGGCACCGACACCACGGTCATCGACCACGGTACACTCGTTACCGGCATCAGCGATCTCGTAAACGCACTCCGCCTTGGCACCACGCCGACCGGAAACGGAAAACGCGAGAGCTTCGAGCGCAAAGTCTACTCCCGTATGACCAACACCTACTTCACCGCAGGCACAGATAAACTCGATGATATGATCGCTTCGATTGAGCACGGCTATCTTCTCGAAAGCGTTCAGTCCGGTATGGAAGACCCGAAACACTGGGGCATCCAGTGCATGGTCGGACTCGGCCGCGAGATCAAAGACGGTAAGCTGACCGGAAAAGTCGTATCTCCTGTCACCCTGACCGGCTACGTTCCGGATCTCTTAAAGAGCATCTCCATGGTTTCCGACAAAGAAGAGCTCTTCGGCTCCGGCATGTGCGGAAAAGGTCACAAAGAATGGGTCAAAGTCAGCGATGGCGGCCCGTATCTGAAATGTAAAGTGAGGTTAGGCTGATGAACGAATTATACGATGTATTAAAAACAAGCAAAACCAGCGACTTTCTGATCCGCGAAGAGCAGACCGAATCCCGCGAGGCATTTTTCATCGGTCAGAAGCTCGACATGAGCCGTGCGAAAAAAGTAACGCACACGTTTCTGACTGTCTTTGTCGACAGTGAGGATGGGAAATTCCGCGGAAGCGCAGAAAAAGAGATCCACCAGGGCATTTCCCGCGAAGAAATGCAGCAGGAAATTGACCAGGCGCTGTTCGCTGCACAGTTCGTGCAGAACCCATGGTACCCGATTGCAGAGCCATCGGATGCACCGGCAAATGATGGAATGCCTGATGCCTCCCGCGATCTTACCTCTGAACTTGTAAAACTGGTGCAGGCCATGCAGGAAATCAAATCGGAAGAGGATTCCCGCGTAAACTCCTATGAGATTTTTGTCAATCAGAAACAGACACACATCCGCAATTCCCGCGGTGTCGATGTCACATTCTCCGGCTTTGACTGTGAGATCGAGGTTGTCACAAACTCCCGCAAGGATGATCATGAGATTGAGATCTACAGGGATCTCCGCTTCTCCGACAAATCTGCCGAGAAGATCATCGCCGAAGTGCGCGGAATGTTCCACACCGGCCGCCAGCGTCTGAATGCTGTTCCGACCCGGCAGAACGAGCACGCCGATGTTCTCTTAAGTGGAGACGCCGTCGGCAGCTTCTTCCAGTATTTTGCCATGCATACCAACGCTTCTTATCAGTATATGGGCGTTGCAAAAGCAAAAATCGGTGAATCCATCACCGGCGCGGATGCTGATCCGCTGAACATCCGCCTCGTGCCGACGCTCGACGGCTCTGCCAAAAACGCGCCGTACGACGAAACCGGTATGCCGGTAGCCGAGCGCGTTCTGTTTGAAAACGGCATCTGCCGCTCCTACTGGGGCAGCCTTCAGCATGCCCATTATATCGGCATGAAGGATACTACTTCCATGAATAACATGGTAGTTGAAGGCGGTTCGAAAACACTCGACGAGCTACGCAGCATGCCGCATATAGAAATCACCGATTTCAGTGCGTTTGATATGGATGCCGTAAGCGGCACCTGCGGCGGTGAGATCCGTCTCGCATATGAGAGCGACGGAACCACCTCCCATCCTACAACCAGCGGATCACTTTCCGCCCGTTATGACGATGTGCTGAAAAATCTGACTTTCTCGAAAGAGACACAGCAGCTCAACAACCGCGTGGTACCGTGTGCGGTACTGCTGCGGGATGTGACGGTGGCGGGAGAATAATTTTTCATTCTGCAGCATACGAAAAAGGAGCATCTCCAGGTTTCAAGTTCGAAACCGGAGATGCTCCTTTTTAATTTTCTGTGTTTATGTTCAGTCTTTTCTTCGTCTTCTGGATTTCTTTTTGCTTCCAAAATCCGGAACAACGACCAAGGTGTTAAGACCCAGATAAGTTTCAACATCTTCTGCCGTTTTGATATTGTCATTCAGCACAGTCTGCAGTGTCAGAATTGCCAAAACAGGAACAAAATTTCTAAACAGTAATGGGGTCTGACCCCAATGTGGTTATTTATAATCGTGTGTTTTCAGTGTTGTCGTAATTAGGTTGTGGACTGGCGTATCGTCTTCCACGACCAGTATCAATGTCTTATTCATTTAAATTCACCTCACTGAGCGGCAGCGTAAAACGAAAATGACAGCCGTGCGGAGCGCAGTCACGAAGCACCAGTTCCCCGCCATGCGCATTTACAATGGAGCGGCACAGCGCCAGCCCAAGACCAAGGCTTCTGCGGCTGTCACTCACCTTATTTTTTCCGGAATAGAACATTTCAAATACATGCTCCCTGCACTCCGCCGGAATGCCGGGTCCATTATCCTCCACCGCAATCCATACGTTTTTTTCTTCTTTTCCGGCCGTAATCCGGATCTTGGATCCTGCCTGTGTATATTTTACTGCATTATTGATCAGGTTTACCAGTACCTGTACAATCAGCTTTGCATCCATGCGGGCGAGCAGTACATCTTCCCCGCAGTCCACCGTAATTTTATGTTCGTTTTTCCGCCGTTCTACATGGCGCAGCGCCTCACGGACTACATCCTCAACCACCTGATCGGATAACTGCAGTTTTACACTTCCATCTTCTATTTTCGTAAGCGCAAGCAGATTTTCCACCAGTTCAATCAGCCATCCGGCATCCTCATAAATATCCGAAAAAATCTGTTTCCGCATCCCTTCGTCCAGTGCGTCAAAGTTACTGATCAAAGAGTCTGCATTGCCGAGAATTGATGTCAATGGTGTGCGCAGATCATGGGAAATCGTCCGCAGCAGATTCACCCGAAGCTGCTCATTTTTCGCCATGACTGCCGCCTCTTCTTTTTCTCTCGCACTTTGTTCCCGATCCAGTGCCATGGCGCACTCTCCCAGAATAGAAAGCAGGATACTGTTCTCAAACACATCCAGTGGCTTTTGTCCGATGAAAATGCCGATCACACCATATCTGTTCTGTGCCGCATAGATGGAAAGGTACAGATACGGTTCTTCAGAAAAACGTTCTGTCATAGCTCCCGCCCGTTTCCGGTTTTTCAGAACCCACTGCAGGATTTCCTGTTCTTTCACATTAAAAACTTTTTCTGATTTTATTCCTGTTTCGGCGTTATAAAGAGTTCCCTGCACAATGCCGTTTTTCTTTTTTTCTACCGGCGCCACAACCAGATTTCTTCCCAGAAGCTTTATCAGCTGCGTTGCCGTAATATCAAAAATTTCTGACGCATCCTCTGCCTTTTGCAGAAGCTGGCTGGTATTAAAAAGAATCTTGGTTCGAAAGGCATCTCGTGCAGAAAGCTTTGCATTTTCTTTCAATTTTAAAGCAAGCGTACTGGTCAGGATTGAAGTGCCAAGCATGATCGCAAAGGTCACCGGATAGCCGGAACCATACGCATACAACGAAAGCCTTGGCTCTGTCATAAAATAATTAAACAGGATAACACTTGCCACAGAACTGATTACACTACAGGTATAACCGCTGGTCAGAATAGATGTCAGCATGACGCCAAACAAATATACGGTAATGATATTGGCATCGGTAAAACCGAGCCGAAAAAAGATTTCTCCAATTCCGGTCGCAGCAGCCAGAATCAGAACCGTAAGCATCAGTTCTTTCCAGGAAGGCAGCTCCATCCACTCCAGAAATTTTTTTCGTTTCTGATATCTCCGGTACACGTCTGAGTCTGGAATGATGTGAATTTCCAGATCAGGCACAAGATCCGTCAGACGCTCGGTCCACACCCTTCGCTGATGGAAATAGCCCTGCTTCATCATGCTCTTTCCAATGACAATCCGCGTCACCTCGGAAATTCTTGCGTATTCTGCAATCTGCAGGGCAATATCCTCACTGTGTGTCGTTACAATTTCTGCCCCGCTCTGCTCTGCCAGACGAACATGCTTCTGCAGCCTTGCCAGATCCTCCGGTGTTTTTTCTGTTTTTTCTGCTGTCTGCACATACAATGCCGTAAAGCCGGCCTGAAACGCCTGTGCCATCTGCGCCGCAGTCCGAATAATTTTTTCATTGGATGGCGAAGAGGACAGACACACCAGGATATGCTCTTTTTTTTGTTTTTCTTTTTCCAACTGTCTCACCCCACCTCCTATTGTAGATCATAAACGAAGAGAAAGCTATAGTCAGGAAATCTTTTTTTCTCCCGTTCCCTGTTCTTGTTTTCTGTTTTCCGTGAAATTTTGTCCCGTTTCCGGTTCCTCTCTTCTGTTTTCCGTGAAAAATGTCTCTATCTGATCTACGAGCACGCCTCCAGACAAAAAACCGACCAGGGTAACGAAGAGCAGTCCTACACTTAACACAGAAATCACCTCTCTTTCAGATTCGAAAACATTTCTGGATCGCTTTATATTCACCAAGAACCAATATGGTAGCATCGCCATCCAGAACTGTCTCCGGAGACACCGCAACATCTGTTTTTCCATATTTTCTTGTTGCCAGAATATTAATACCGTATTTTTTCCGGATATCCAGCTGGCCGACATTTTTTCCAATCCAGTTCTCCGGAATTTCAACCTCAAAAATCGCATACTGACTGTCAATTTCAATATAGTCAAACACATGATCCGAGCTGTAACGAATCGCTGTCCATTTTGCCATCTGTTTTTCCGGATAAACAACCTGATCCGCTCCGTTCCGCAACAGGAATTTTTCCTGTACATCCCGTTCTGCCCGGGACACGACCCATTTTGCGCCCAGCTCCTTCAAAAGACACGCGGTTTCCAGCGAATCCTGAAAGCTGCTTCCGATCGTCACAATACAGACATCATAATTTCCCACACCAAGGGATCGCAGAAAGTCTGCATTGACACTGTCACCGATCTGTGCATTTGTCACATACGGCATCACGGCGTCGATCCGTTCCTCATTTCGGTCTACCGCCATCACCTGATGTCCAAGCTGATTCAGATGCATGGCAATATGTCTCCCAAATCTTCCTACTCCAATCAGTAAAATATTTTTCATCTCTTCTCTTCCTCTCTTCTTATCCTACATTTATTTTTTCCAGCGGCATTTTTGCATGTGCGCTCTTTCTCCCCGGCATCGCAGCATAAACAAGAGTCAGACCGCCAACCCTTCCAAGAAACATCAGTGCGATCAGAATTCCTTTCGAAAGAACACCGAGCTGCGGCGTAATTCCAAGCGTCAGGCCAACCGTTCCAACAGCAGATGCTGTCTCAAACAGACACTCAGAAATCGGCAGATTTTCTGCCACACTGATCACCATTCCTCCCATCAGCACCAGAAAAAGATACATCATCAGAATCGTAGATGCATTTTTTAATACCTCCTGGCCCACCCTGCGTCCAAACATCTGTGTGTCCTCTCTCTGACGGAACGTAGCAGACGCATTAGCTGTCAGCACGGCAAATGTGGTAATTTTCATTCCGCCAGCCGTTGATCCCGGTGCTCCGCCAATCATCATCAGAACAATCATAATCGCCTGGGAAGCACCTGTCATCCCGGAAAGATCTGCCGTATTAAATCCGGCCGTTCTTGTTGTCACGGACTGAAACAATGCGCAGAGCGTCCGCTCCTTGACCGGCATTCCAGCGAAATCCCGGAAGAAAAAGAAGGCCGCCGGAACAAAAATCAGAAACAGACTTGTAAGCAGGATCACCTTGCTTTGCATGCAGTACTGACGAAAATGGTATTTTTTTGTATAGATATCATCCCAGGTCAGAAATCCGATTCCACCTGTTACAATTAGCCCCATAATCGTAAGATTAACCAGTGGATTTCCCACATAAGAAGTCAGGGACGGATACAGATGATCCGTTTTTCCGAGAAGATCAAATCCTGCATTGCAGAATGCGGATACAGAATGAAACAACGCCATCCAGATTCCTTTTCCGCCGTAATCCCGAAAAAAAACAGGCAGAAGAAACAACGCCCCCAACAATTCAATTCCAAAGGTTCCTTTGAGGATAAAACGCGTCAGGCGCACAATTCCGCCCACCTTCGGGGCAGAAATCGCATCCTGCATCGTGCTTCGCTGCATCAGGGAAATTTTTCTCCCGGAAAGCATCGCAATCGAAACAGCGATCGTAACCACACCAAGACCGCCGATCTGAATGAGCAGCAAAATCACGCTCTGTCCAAAGACGGACCAGTAGCTTCCTGTATCTCTGACTGCCAGTCCTGTCACACAGGCGGCTGATGTTGCAGTAAACAGTGTTTCTGTAAATGGCGTTACATTTCCTTCCCGCGAAGCCACAGGAAGCATCAAAAGCAGTGCTCCTGCCAGAATTACCCCCGCAAATCCAAGAATGATAATTTCAAACGACGACCATTGTTTCCTGTATCGCAGTTTTATACTCCACATTTCTCTTTTTACTCCTTCTTTTTGATTCCTCCTTATTTTAGAGACTTCCGTTTTAAAAACGTATAAATACCTTTTCCATGGTATTAAGATTGTATAAAGATTTTTCGAATTTCAAGCCCCAAAACAGGAATCGCCCAAAAGTTTCCCACAACAGTAATGGGGTCTGACCCCAATGTGGTTCAGCACTACCTGGAAATATATCCAGAACCCTTCACAATCTCCTTCGACCCGAACTCATACGTCATTCCGCCACCTCCATTTCCCCACGAAAAAAGCACCAGCCAACCAGGTGACCGATGCTTTCGTAAATATAATCATCCCCGCCCAAAACAATCTTTCCAGTCAGGTTCCACACCCCGGACCACGGAGGACCATCATCCCCCGGAACACAGAAGGACAGCCTTCCATCTTCCAGAATAACAGGAGCCACCGCAATATTTTTCATCCGGTTATTAAACCGCTCCTTGAAAGGGACTTATACCACAGAACAATTACTTCACACTTTAAAAGACATAACATTTGCGGATATAGAAGAACAGGGTTTCATGCCGGTATATAAACGTCAGGAAATCACTGACGATCTCCATGAAACCTGCGGATTCAGAACGGACTATCCATTCATAACAAAACGGAAAATAAAACGTTCCTTTTTCCTTTGTCTGCTACCTCGTCTTGTAAATGTATTTGAAAAAAATCCTGTTATGAAAAGGGAGTGCGAAAAAACGTAACTTTGCTTTTTCGCACTCCCTTCCTATAATGTCAAGCCCTAAATCACTTCCGCAAGCCCCACTTTGCGGTATCGCTTGCTTCCTTTGGCTGCCGCAGCTCTCGTCTTACTTCGCGCTGTCTGCATCTATCACAGACTGGATCTGTTTCATCAGCGTATCATAATTCTCCTGATTGTCGATTCCGCCAAGCATCGGTTCTCCCACAATATTTCCATTTCGATCGACTAAGATTGTGGTCGGAAATGCCATAATATCGGAAGCATACTTTCCTGCAGCGGAAGCAGAGTCAATGGAAAGATTGCGGTATTTCGCACCCTGGCTTTCAAGAACCGCTGCTGCTTCTTTGATCGCATCCTGATTTCCGTCGAAGGTTTCTGTGTTGATGCCTACAACCTCGCCTCCCATGGATTTGATTGCATCATTTAATTCGTTCAGCTTGGATAACTCAGCAACACAAGGCTTGCAGCCGGTAAACCAGAAATTCACGACCGTTACCGCATTTTTGGAAAACAGACTTTCGTCAACGGTGTTGCCATCATAATCCTGGCCCGAGAAATCCCGGAACGGAGATGCCTCTTCGGAATCGTTTTTCGCATCGCTATCTTCCGATGCTGTATTGCCGTTTTCCAATTCCGCCATCTGTTCCTCGATTTTTCGTATCGTTTCAATATCATCCGTCAGTGTATTCAGCTCGTCCTCAGAAAAAGAGTCCTTGTTGGCTTCAACCGTGTCTGCCAGATAATCCGCATAATTTCCGCTCGGATCCGCCGTGCTTTTATTCATCATGCCAAACACCTTGTTCCATACATCCGCATGATCTGCAAAAATCTGGTTCTCCTGCTGATATAAATCGTCCAGCTTTGTGCCGGAAGCCCCTGCCGTTTCGGTTCCGGATTCCGCAACAGATCCCGTAACAGCTTCTGTGCCGGATTCCGTCTGGGTTGTCTGCGTTTTCTTTGTGTCTACAGCCTCTTTTCCGTTGCATGCGGTAAGTAATAATGCTACGCTGAGTGTAAAAACAGGGATAAAAGTTCTTTTGGTTTTCATAAATTATGGCTCCTTTTAAGATAGTATAATGTAAAAAACAAGAATTCAATATCATCCTTCGATGCTTCGTGATCTGCTGCTGATCAATGGTTTCTGATCTCTGACTGTTGATCTCCAGTGTCCTTTTTCTGACACGTTTTTCCCATAAACTGGTAGTGGATCGCATCCTTCGGGCAGGCCTTGATGCAGGCTCCGCATCGGATGCATTCCGGATGATTTGGGGTCCGGCACACGTCGATATCCATTTTACATGCCCTGGAACACTGGTTGCATCCGACACATTTGCTGTTTTCAATCGTGATATGTAAAAAGCTTACCTTATTAAATAAGGAATAGATTGCCCCAAGAGGACAGATCCATTTGCAGAAGGGTCTGTAAAACAAGATGCTGAGCACGACAACCGTAATCAGAATACAGAATTTAAACGAAAACAGCTTGCCCAGTGCAGACCGGATTGCGGCATTTCCGATGGAAAGCGGGATCGCCCCCTCCAGAACGCCCTGCGGACAAATATATTTGCAGAAGAACGGATCTCCCATCCCGATCGAATTCGTTGCAAACATCGGCAGAAGAATCACAAAAACAACAAGGATGATGTATTTCAGATACCGCAGCGGCTTCAGTCTGGCCGTGGAGAATTTCTTTCCGGGGATTTTGTGAAGCAAATCCTGAAACCATCCAAACGGACACAAAAAACCACAGATGAATCTTCCCAGTGTCACGCCGAGTAAAATCAGGAACCCGGTTATGTAGTAGGAAAACTTAAATTTGGATGATCCGACAACCGCCTGAAAGGCTCCGATGGGGCACGCTCCCGTCGCAGCAGGACAGGAATAACAGTTTAGTCCCGGTACGCATACCGTTTTCGCCTTGCCCTGATATATTTTGCCCTGAAAAAAATTGGGGATATGAGGATTGGTAAGCAGTGTGGCCGCTGCCTGTATCCACCCGCGTATTCCGGCTATTTTCTTTGATCGTAACTTCTTTTTCTTATCCAATTCCGACACACTCCAGACATAATTTAATTGCTTTCCCAAGCACAGCAGCCGCTTCCCCTCTGACGGCGCCATAGCCCATCATTGCTATGCCTGTGATAACTAAAACAATTTGAGATATTTTTCTGCACTTCAAAATATAGTTGCTCCTTTTATTCTATTGATTGACCAGCTGACTCTGATATTATACAATAGCAGTTGTAAAATCATTGTTAAGAAATGGGCGGGTGAAAAAATTTTGAGATTATTAATCGTAGAAGATGAGAAACAAATGTGTGACACAGTTGCCAGAAGTCTGTACGCTGCCGGGTACGAGGTGGATACCTGTTATGATGGCGCGGAGGCTCTGGAATGCATCCTGGCAGAAAATTATGATCTGATTGTCCTGGATCTCAATCTGCCCGGCATGGACGGAATGGATCTTCTAAAAGAGCTCCGGAAGGAAAACGAAGAGACGAAGGTTCTGATCTTATCTGCAAGAGGACAGATTGCAGACAAAGTAGAAGGACTCGATGCCGGGGCAAATGACTATATGGAAAAGCCGTTCCATCTGCAGGAGCTGGAAGCGCGGATCCGCAGTCTGACGAGAAGAAAATTTGTGCAAAAGGATGTCTGTCTGGAAAGTGGCGGGATCAAATTCGATACCATCAAACGGGAGGCCTATGCCAACGGAACCCTGGTTTCCCTGACAAGAAAAGAAAACGGCATTTTGGAATATCTGCTTCTTCACCTTGGCAGACCGGTAAGCCAGGAAGAATTGATCGAGCATGTCTGGGATGCCTCCATGGACAGCTTCAGCGGATCCATCCGCGTCCATATGTCTTCTCTTCGCCGAAAGCTCAGGGCGGTACTTGGATACGATCCGATTTTAAATAAAGTAGGCGAAGGATATCAAATACGAGAGGAGTCCGACCGATGAAAAAAATATCACTGCAGTGGAGACTTACCTGTATCATTACCCTGTATATTGCGGTCATCTGTGGATGTCTGACCCTGCTTGTTTATAAAAACGGAATTTATTATATCGATTCCCTGCAGGAGACCGTAGATGCCCGGGGCGATGATGCCGGAGATCAGGGCGGAGACGGTACCGCAGACGGTTCCGATCAAATCTATATCAGCATTCCGGAGGACAAGTGGGATGAATTTGCCAGAGATTTCTCTGTTCAGGTGTACAACAATAAAGCAGACTACAAAAGAAACAGCCTGATCCTTTCCGCTTTATTGGCCCTTCTTGGCGGTGTCGCTACCTATTTTATCAGTGGCCATGCACTTCGGCCCATTCGTGAGTTCTCCGAAAAAATCGAGGAGGTGCAGGCACAGAATCTGGCCGATTCGCGCATTGAAGAAAACAAAGTAAAAGAGCTGAACCAGCTTCGTATTTCGTATAACAAGATGCTGGAACGTCTCGCAGATGCTTTTGAAATCCAGAGACAGTTTACGGCAAATGCAGCGCACGAGCTTCGCACTCCACTGTCTGTCATGCAGGTACAGCTCGATTTATACCATTCCACCCCGCATCCGGGCAATGACGCCGACACCTTACAGACACTGAAAATGGTGACAGAGCAAAACGGCCGGCTCAGCAAAATGGTCAAGACACTGCTCGATATGAGTGAGCTTCAAACAGTAAGCAGGGATGAAACCATTGCCGTTGACGCCCTTGTCGATGAAGTACTGGTGGATCTGGAACCGCTTGCCCAGGAAAAGGAGATAAAACTGATCGGGAACTGTAACGATACCACTATGGTCGGAAGTGACATTTTGATTTACCGGATGGTATACAATCTTGTTGAGAATGCAATCAAATACAACCATTTCGGCGGACAGGTTACCGTAACCGCATACCGGAAGGGAAAAAGCATCTGCCTGTCCGTAGAAGATACCGGAAGCGGAATCCCGGCTGAATTAAATGAACGCATATTTGAACCATTCTTCCGCGTAGATAAATCCAGAAGCCGCCAGCTTGGCGGAGTAGGCCTTGGGCTGGCCCTGGTTCGTGAAATCGTGCGCGTACATGACGGCAGAATAACCGTTCAGTCCAGCCCGTCTGGTGGAACGATCTTTGAGGTAGTTTTTACACAGTGACATCATCCCAAAAGCCGTCATCGAAGTCACTCTTCTAACAATGACTTTCTCGATATCATCGCCAAGATGCGGTTGGCGTTACCCGCTTCTAATTATAGCAAAAGGAGGTTCTTTTTCTACCGTTTCAACGCTACGGCTCTTTTCTTCCACAAGCATAGCTTGTGGTTTTCTCTATGAAGAACAAAAATGTCCCCCGAGGGCTTGTTACAGCTCTCCGGGGACACTTTATGTGCTATGCCTTGGTGCACACAACCGGCGTTTTACTTGATTACAATCAGATTCGGGTTCTTTGGGCTTCATCAACATCCGCAAACTGCATATTGCAAATATGCTGTTTTGACAGGTACTATTTTTGAAAATTGCGATAGTATTCGTTTATTCACTCTGCACAAGATCATATACATGGTATAAATGCTGTTTTTATTTTTCTTTCATATAATCCATACAATTTCTCGCATTCCATGCATATCCATCCTGCTTCGCCTGTATATAGCGGATATTTTCGTTCCTTACAATATTCTGTTTCATAATTTCCTACTAATTCCACAAGGTTATTGATATCCCTCATCTGCGCAGCAGCCATTCCTGTCATTGCCCACAAAAAGCCAGTTCTTTTTTTATTCAGTTTCTGCCACTGAAACCTTTCCGTAAACTGATCATATAATACCTTTTGCTTTTTCTTCTCTTTTACCGGAAATTCATAAATCAGCGGATAAATCTGAGCAACACCATCCGGATAAAATTCTGTCTGATGATACCGATCACTGTTTCCGATAATTCTCCATCTTTGATTCGCATCATCCCAGAATATCTTTTCTATCTGTTTCTGTATCTTTTTACGAATTTCACTGATCGCCTGCGTATCTTCCAGTCCTGCAAGTTCCAATTCGTACAGGCCTTTCCACACTTCCAGATTATCCATCAGATAAACTGTTGTGTTTTCTTCTGAAACCTGTGTAATTCCATCCTGCATCAGGCTTTGAATCTTTTTTAATGCAAGGCTGATTCCATTTTTCCAGGATTCCGGCAGGTCTGTACTTTCTGTCTTTTCCAGATATTTTCCCATAAGAAAAAGGTACATACCAAGATATCCGTCTTCGGAATCAGCCTTTTCTTTATAAATAAGTTCCCCACCCTCTTTCCTGTAGATTCCCATTTTTCCATCTGTTTCCAGCAAAACCCCAGTATGCCAGTCCAGATACCTGCCAACAGCTTTTTGCTCTGTTTCAGTCATGGGGCAATTCTTTGTTTCTGCCAGAAGCCCCAGTGCAGCCACACATGCAAAGTATGGATTAACATCTCCGGCTTTACTTCCATTCATATAGATTTCGCCTTCAGGGCCCTGATTCTCAAGGATCCACTTTTTTTCTCTGGTCAGGACGGTTTCCAGCCATTCCTGCCGGACAGATATTTCTTTTCTCAGGTTCTGATAATAAGCAAACATAAACACAATGCACACAGTTATGCAAAATATAATAAGTCCCATCACGTTCTTTCGATGTTTCACTTTTCTTTTGCATTGGCTCTGTTTATGCTTATGCATCTATATCCTCCAGGATTTTTCTGATTTTGATACTTGCAGTCCCATCACCATAAGGGTTTCTAGCCTCACTCATTTTTCTGTATGTCTCCGGCTCTGTAAGAAGCCGCCTGCATTCTCTGTAAATATCCTCCATCTTCGTGCCTACAAGCTTTAAGGTTCCTGCTTCCACACCTTCCGGACGCTCTGTTGTATCCCGCATGACCAGTACCGGTTTTCCCAGTGCAGGAGCTTCTTCCTGAATTCCGCCGCTGTCTGTCATGATCAGATAACTGGCTTTCATCAGGTTATGGAATTCCACCACATCCAGTGGTTCGATCAGGTGTATTCTCTCGCATCCACCAAATTCCTCATCTGCGATCTTCCTGACCTGCGGATTCAAATGTACAGGATAAATAACCTTCACATCTGTAAATTCTTCCACGATCCTGCGTATAGCCCGGAACATATCACGCATGGGCTCTCCCAGATTCTCCCTTCTGTGTGCTGTTACAGCAATCAGTCTGCTGCCTTTTGCCCATTCTGTTTCCGGATGATAAAAATCACTTCGCACCGTATAGTGCAAAGCATCAATTCCTGTATTTCCTGTGATAAAGATCCGCTCTGGATCCTTACCCTCTTTCAGCAGTGCATTCGCTGCTTTCTGAGTGGGCGCAAAATGCAGGCTGGCAGTAAGTCCAATGGCCTGCCTGTTAAATTCTTCCGGATAGGGAGATTTCATATTATAAGTACGAAGTCCCGCTTCCACATGTCCTACCGGGATCTGCTGGTAAAATGCAGCCAGAGATGCGGCAAATGCAGTAGACGTATCTCCATGGACCAGCACAATATCCGGTTTTTCCTTTTTCAGGATCTCCCTCATTCCTGTAAGAATAGCCGTTGTCACATCCGTAAGATCCTGCCCTTTTTTCATGATCGCCATATCATAATCCGGGACCACTTTAAAAATATCGAGAACCTGCTTCAGCATTTCCCTGTGCTGGCCTGTGACACACACCAGCGTTTCCAGTTTTTCACTTTTTTTCAGTTCCAGAACAAGAGGGCACATTTTAATTGCTTCCGGTCTTGTCCCAAAAATCACCAGTACTTTTTTCATTTTCAATTTCCTCCCAGTTCTTTATCCAGATACGCCAGTCTTTCGCGGATAGTATCTGTCAGCTGTTTCATAGCTTCTTCATAGCTTCTGATATTCCTCGATGTGCCCTCCTTACTGGTTCCGGCTAACAGATTCTCTTTAAAAGAATATCCCCACACTTTAAAGTTTCTGTCCACAGCCTCTCCCAGTTTCTCCTGATAAGATGCTATTTTCTCAGCGATATGTTCATCAGCGAGAGTAGTTTCTCGTAATTGCCTGTATCTTTCACAGACACGGTCCCTGAAATTTTCATCCTGCCACAGCCTTTGAAACCATGAATTCTCCACAGTATGAAGAACATCCGTTTCTGTCCGGAACCACTGATAATTATCAAAACCATTGTTAAAGTCCCATACAGCAAGCTGCAGTTTTCCGTCCAATTCTTTATACAAATAAGTAGAAAGATTACCAGCATCATAATTCATGGCAAATTCATTGATAATAAAATAGTCCACCCAATTATCCATGTCTATATATGCCTGATATCCAATTCTTTTGTCGCTGAAATTCTTCCCATACAGAACTTGTTCAAATTCGGAAATATCTTTCTGGATATATGCTTTTTGTTTTTCCGTTATTTTATTTTTTGACGGATATCTTATGTACAAAGCGTTATATGTATAGCCGTTAGTCTTTCCCCATGTGTCTATCTCTTCAGAGCCCGTATCAATTCTGTCTCTGTTTACAATATATGCAGTTTCTCCGGACAACAAACCAAATTCCGCGAGACGCAGTCTGCTTTCTCCGTTTGTTACAGGCTCCACTGCCAGATAAACGCCCTGATATTCTCCATCAACAAACAATTCCACAAACCGGGTGTCCGGAGCCCATCCATTTAATTCCCTTGCCAGATCATATACCAGTTTATTTCTAATCAGCGTCTTATCAAGATAAGGACCATTTAACACCCATTCACTGTTTGCTCCCATTCCTGCAAGAGACACTTCTTTTGCACTGTCTTTTTCATTTTTATAAAATTTAATGCGATACTGCTTTTTATCGAATTTGCTATAAGAAGAAGCGCCTCTGTATTTGATCGTAGCGCGGTATATGGAATTGGGAAGAGAAAAAACAGATTGTTCCTCTCCGTTTCCATCCAACAGAGCAATATTTCCCCAGATTGCATTCTCCTTCAGGACCTGCTGTCCCTTTGTATTCATATAGACTACCGGAAGTGTCGTAGAGAATTCTCCCAAATCATAGTATTCCAGACTCTCTTCGTCCGGTGCAGCCCACTCCTTCACTTCTTCTTTCGTGATAGTGGTTCTCTTTTTTTCCTTTGACTTATTTTCCGACTTTACAACAGAATTTCCCACAACGGATATTCCACAGAGAACTGTTATCATCAGAATACATAAAAGGATACGTCTTATCCTTTTCATAGCAACACCTCTCATTCAGGCAGCCTTTTACTGCGAAAGTTCATCCTTCTGGTCAACTATATTTATCCTTTTCACACCATCGATTTTGATCAGTTTCTCTGAAATATCCATCTGATTTTCTTTTGCAGCTTTATACAGGATTCCCTCTCCGATAGAATAAACCAGTTCAAAGCTGCCTTCTGTAACATTTCTCATGGAAACATGTGCCTTTCCTGAAAAGAAGGTATCCACTGCTGCCTCTGTTTTATGTAAGCAGTCAGGTTTTCCCTGAACAACCAGCAGCTTATTACAGGATGTAAAGCCTTTTCTTGTAATAATAAGAAAAAGAAGTAAAAAAGCAGAACCAATAACAATAAGCGCATACTGAGATACACCGCAGCCAATGCCTGCCGCAATTGCCCAGAAAATATAAGTAGCATCTCTTACATCCTTTACAGCAGTGCGGAATCTTATGATAGAAAGAGCACCAACCATACCAAGGGACAATGCAATATTATTACTGATAATGCTCATGATCATAGCTGTGATAATCGTGATCGATCCGATCGAAATATTAAATTTTCTGCTGTATGCAGGTCCTGCATAAGAAATTTTATAAGTAAACATAATAAAAAAGGCAACGATCAGTGCGATCACATTATTCATTAAAATCACAGTCACACTCAGTGCTTCTGTATTTGTCAGATTTTCTACGATAAATTCTCTCATATTTTTCTCCAATCCCGGCATCCGGTTTCCCATCGGTCTCCGGTCTGCCGCATGTAAAACTTACAGTCACATCATTCTGGCTCTGGAATATTTGCTGTGGCTGGTGGACAGTTCATCCGCTTTTTTCAATGTCTCAGCGATCATATCCGGCAGAAATCCTGTATATTTTACTTCCATCAGCACCTGTTCTGTACTGCCCAGCGCATCGGTTCCAACCTCCTCGAACAGACCATATGGATATAACGTTCCTCGGATATCCGTATCAAAAGTGATCCTTACATCACCTGCAGGATAAGCAAATGCCAGCCTCTGATAATCTATGATCGTCTTTGGACGGTAACAACCCTGTGTGATCCGCAAATACAATCTCATAGCCAGCTCTGTTTCATATTCCAGAAGAAACGAAGCATCTCCCTGTTCCATCCGAAGTGCGTGTTCACGGCTGACAGGTATGGAATATTTCACTCCGTCAAATCCGTTTTTGCATTTAAACTCCAGCTTTGCAGATAGATCATTCAAGGAATAAATTCTTAAACGGATCTTCCTTTTTTCATACATTCCATCCAGATTATCCCATAGATCCTGATCGTCTATGGAATCATAGTACTGAGATCTGATAAAATATCTGCCATTATCTCCATGGATATCTCTTTCCATAATGCCATCCAGCTTTTGTTGAAGAATCATGGCCTCTCTGCGGCTGATCAGATATTTGATTTCTTTGCGAAAAACCGTTTCCAAATCTCACGCCCCCTCTCTGACTTTCGTTCAAACAGAACGATCTGGAACAGGAGTCCGCATACTGTCAGCAAAGCCACGTATCTGACTCCCGTCTCATGAAGAAGAAACATTCCTGCCACAACAGAAGAAAGGATCGCGCCCTCCAGCGGAAAAAAGGCCGCTGCAGCTGCAGCTCCTGCAGCGAAAATAACTACAGCCCACCAGAACGGATAACACATCCATACAACTGCCGCAGCAGTCATGGCAGACAAGATCATGGAATCTGCTGTTTTCCACTTAAATGCCATATATCCCATCAGACACCCAAGTATCGTAAATGCTGTTACGATCGTCCCCCATCCGGTTTTTCCATCCATAACAGTACATAGGGCAATCGTCACTCCCCAGAACATTATGAAGGAAACAATCAGACGGTACACCTTAGCTCCTGCAAAAACAAGCAGAATCCCAAGGATCAGGAACAGCATTCTTTCTGTATTTCCGCTTATATGAAGCTTGTCTGCACTTCCTGTTTTTTCCATAAACAGTTCCGTTCCCTTAAGGATCAGTTCCGACATCAGCCATTCCCTCCTTCCTTTAAAAGTGGATTCAATGCATTCATATAGGATCTGTTTCCTGTTTCAGCAACATCCTGTGCCCATATAATATATTCTATATCATATTTTTCCAGTATTTCATCCAGATTCTGTATAAGATCTGCATCCTCATACATATTAGATACATAAACCTTTTCAAAGATTTCTGAAAGATAAGATATCATCATCTTTCCTCTTGTATCTGCAATAAGAAGAAGATTTCCCTTTCTCTGTCCTTTTCCTCTTCCTTCCACTATACTATGCTTATAACTCGAACCAATGACTGCATAATTTCCGCTGCCATTAAACTGTATCGTTTGTCTTTTTAGTGTCTGTAGCTGCCCTTCTTTGTTTTCAAAGGTTAATTCTTCGCGATTGGGATTTGAACCATTGATATAAATATAGAATGGTTCTTCTTCCATGTTTTCTATTCCTTTCTTTATTTCGTCTGTCGTATACTTTCCTAGCGCTTCCAAAAGAAGGTTTCCCTTAAAATTTCCAAAAACATATTCACGGTAAGCATCCAGGTTTTCCTTATCATATCCAAGTTCTCCAAAAATCACCTGCGCCCCGTAAAATGCCCCACGCATTGTCCAGCTATTTCCAGTTCTGAAATAAATATATTCATCCTGATGTTTCTCCAGTTCAGACAGCGGATTCAAAACCACTGAGGGATCTGAAAAAGAGGCTTCCAGTTTCTCTATAAAATCACTGTATTTTTCCTTTTCAGTTTCATATCCACTTTCAAATACTGCTCTTTGCGGTATCGGCATAATATAAGTGTCTTTTCCACTCTTTTTCTGTAATGCTTTCATAATATCTGCCGCATATGAAATACGATCCTCAGAAATCTGATTTATATTAAAGATACGGTCTGTATAGATCACCTGATCCTGCGTTTCCAGGATTTTGGTTTTTGAAAGAGACTGGTCATTTTTCAAGCCATAATTATTATATACATCTCTTGTTTCCGGAACATATACGCTTTCCTGCTTAACACTCTGCAACTTTTCCATTCCATTCTGAAGGATCAGAATTCCTGCAGACATCACGATCAAAACAAGCAAAACCAGAAACACTTCTGCGGTTTTATTCTTTTTCAACTGAATTCACCTCCCTGAACCTGATCCTGGCATTTGGACAGTTTTTCTCCAGTTCTGTAATACCCGGCTGATCTTTTATTTTCTCTGATACGGAAATCTGTTCAAGAGAAACACAATCTCTGAATGCACTGATTCCCACATATTCCACACTGTCCGGAAGGTATACTTCTTTCAGATTCCTGCACCCGCGAAAAGCATGATCACCTATTTTCTTTAACAGCGCGGTATCTGAAAATATCAGTTTATTAACAGACACACAGCCAGCAAATGCAGCTCCTTCAATCACAGTCAGGGAATCCGGAAGACTTACAAATTCCAATGCATAACAGTTTTCAAAAGCTGATGTCCCTACCGATTTCAGCGAAAGCTTTTCTATGCTTTCCCATACTTTCAGCACATGACAGTCAGCAAATGCATAGTCCCCAATAACAGAAACGCTTTCCGGCAGATGCAGTTTTTCAAGACTTCTGCATCCAAAAAACTGACTCTTCGGAATAACAGATGCACCTTCAGGAATAACTGCTTCTTTTACATATATATCTCCTCGAAATCCCTGAAAGCTAACATTTTCATATTCTGACAGATCCCGGAAAGTAATCTTTTCTTCATGAACAGGTTCACTTGGAAAACAATACTCTCCCAATACCTCTCTGTCCGATTTCAGGATTTTTCCACCGCCCTCTGAAACCACATATCCATAAACATAATTACCGCCATAAAATGTTATTGTTCCGCGGGCAACAACTGAAGTAATCTTACCCGGCTGACCTGCACTGGCGCCTTCTTCAAATATAATGTTTCCCTGTGTAAAAATGTTTCCGAGCACTGTTGCATTTTTTTCCAGCAGTATATCATTCTCCGCAAAAATATTTCCAAGCACCGATGCATTTTCCATGATTCTCACAGCCCCATCACTGTGGATATCTCCCTGCAGGATAATGTCCTCTATCACCTTTATATCCCCATCGGAAATAATCGTATAAGGAACTGTCCCGCTTTCCGTAACCATATCATCATCTATGTAATGCCTGTTATATTCATGACTGTTCATTACCGGCATACGAAATATTCTGGGATCACATTCCTCCATAAACCGGTCCGGTTCCTCCGGACGCTGTCCCAGACGGATCACCGGTGCATACAGACTATGGAAAACATTGTCAAAGCCTATCACAAGCTGTTCTCCACTTGATACCCTTTCACCCAGATCACATTCATCATAAACTGCAACCGCATGTTCTGCGTCCGCCCATCTGAGAAGCCGGATCTTATTTCCGAAAAGCAGTCTTTTTTTGCTGTATACAGCCCGGATCCGTATGTTTTCTTTCACAAACAACGCATCCTTTTCACTGTAGATCTCTTTTTGAAAATGCAGATCATTTTGCTGCGGACAAAAGACGGTATTTCGGGCAATGACCAGATCTTCAATGTCAGGCTGCGCAAATTCCTGGTTTCCATCTGCTTCCAATACCTTTTCCTGTCTTGAAAGCATGATCGTACCATTCTTCATTTCCGGAAGAGCTTTTTCCACCAGAGCAGAAAAGCTTTTTCCAAAATATCTGGCATCTTTCACATAATCCTGCCTTATTTTCAGGATCTGCCCTTTTCTCATCCTGAAATGCAATACTGCGACCAACAGAGGCATAGAGAACATACAAATAAAGATCAAGATCCATACCTTCATTTTTCAGCCTCCTTTTCCGTTTTCTGCACAGTAAACCGCACTGTTTTATCCCATTTCACACCTCTTCCGGTAACAGTATCTACCACTGCATCCCAAAATCCCAGAGAGATATTCCACATATAGAAGAAAAAATTAAACATCATAAGAGGCAGAAGCAATGCCTCTCCGGGAAGTCCGTCTATGATCAGCGAGGTACCTATCTCAAAAAATGGTGCAAAATTTCCAAGGGAATTATAAATTCCCAAAAACAATATAACCCACCAGCCACTGAATATCTGCATTTCACCCAGGAAAAACAATCCAAGGGAAACTACCCAGCCCAACAGCAGAAATACCGGTACCGAATAGATAAAAAGCAGAAATAAGCCATCTATTTTCTGAAATAGTCCCATATAAGGAGTTGTGATCGTAGGGATCAGATAACGGAACAATACTTCATTATGACCTCTTGACCAGCGTCTGATCTGTCTGCCTCTCACATTCCAGCTTTCCGGAGATTCTTCATAACATTCCGCCGAGTTAGCGTATACGACCTTCCATCCATTGGTAAAAAGCCGATATGTAAGTTCCGTATCTTCTGCCAGAACCTTTGGATTAAAGCCACCTGTTTCTAACAGAAAATCTTTTCGAAATCCTCCCACTGTACCGCCATACTGCGGAATTGTTTTCAGGTTATATCGTGCCTGTTGATCTACCTGATATCCGCCGGACCGTTCCAGATTGATAAGTCTGGTCAGCATATTTGTGTTGGTATTGTACGGTATCACCCGCCCCATAACTGCACCTACCTGCGGATCCTCAAATCCCAGCGCAATCTGTTTCAGCATGTTTCTGGCAGGTCTGTAATCCGCATCAAATACAATGATGATCTCCCCTTTTGCCAGCTTCATTGCATCATTCAGACCTACCGGCTTTCCTCTGTCCGGACAATCTCTGTGAAGGGGGCGTATAAACTCATACTTTCTGTGATACTCATCCAGCATTTCCCTTGTACGGTCTGTAGAATTATCATTGATCGGAATAATTTCAAGTTTGTCCCTGTCATACTCACATTTCAGCAGAGAATCCAGAACGTTGGAAAGCACCTGCTCCTCATTATGCATAGGGATCAGTACGGAAATACTTTTCATCCGGTCTGTAAGGATATCATTGTAATAGAGACGCTGCCTGCCCAGAAGTCGTACAATTGTAAAATAAAAATGTCTGGCAGTGTACAGAAGCATCAGGATAATAACAAAAATAGTATAACCTTTCATAATAGCTACGACCATTTCCATACCTCCCTTCCCTTTCTTGAATCGTAAACACCGATCATGCGGTCGACAAACACTGCATAAATCATAACCAGATACAAAAAGTCAAACATGGGCCCTATTATAAAGTAGAAAAACGCCATATAGATCACAGAAAATCTGTACAGCAGCCAGATAAAGATCACATAGCGAACAGTTCCAAATACTATGGAATACAGCATTACTGCAAGAAGCGTCAAAAGCTTATAGATCACTCCCCGGTCTCCTATAATTCCGGTGACCATAATTGTCATGACAAAAAACATCACCCATATGCCAATTTCCTGAAGCATATATAATTTTGAATAAACGGTTAAGGTATACGGAAAATATTTTTCCCCAAACACAAACCACAGACTGTTTATCAGATGAATCGCACTGCACAGGATCAGATAAATGGCAAGAGGGCGCCCCTTCCATGGAAGTCCCGCCAGCAGAATGATTGCCGCAAGAGAAACTGCTGCATTTATAAGGCTTATCTGTATTCCCGGATATACGGTTCCTGCACTGAGATAGCTGATTTTTCCAAACAGAGGATACGTTTCTGAACGGATCCCAACATACATCTGCGGTTCATATTTTTTTAAAGCATCGGCCCCTATCTTACAGATCACCCTGGTCAGATCATCGATCTGCGTCCACATAAGCAGAAAACCAAGCAGAATCAGTATGACAATATACAGAATACATTTCTTTTTATCTATCTCAATTCTTCGATAGGTTCTGGTGTAATCAATTACTTTCTTTTCTTTCATAGACTTCTCCTTTTGTTCCGCTTCGCTATGCAGCTCATAACTGGGAACCTTCCAGATTTTTTACATTCCCTCCCCATAAATTACAGCACTGCAGCCTTTCTGCTTTTTACTCTGATACATTGCCCTGTCAGCCTTTCTGTATAGCTGATCAAAAGAAACATCTTCATATCCATCATAAAAACACGCACCCAGACTTATTTCTATACTCTTTCCACGCATCTCTATGATATCAATCTGTCGAATATTTTCAAAAAGGCGCTCGAAGAATTTCTCAGCTACTGTTTGCTCCAACATTTTCGGCATAAATATTGCGAACTCATCACCTCCAAGCCTCATAACCACATCACTGTCACGACATGTTTTCTGCAGCGTCTTCGCAACGGCTATAATTGCCTTATCTCCTACAGAATGCCCATAAGTATCATTGATGGATTTAAATTTGTCACAGTCGATCAGGCAAAGCAATCCCTTTGTTTTTTCCTTTAAAAGTTCAGTAATCCTTTTTTCTCCGCTTCCACGATTACATAATCCTGTCATAAGATCTGTCTTCGCCAGATAAATCAGCCAGTTCTCACGCTTTTTTTCTTCTTCTATACACTCAATACAAAAAAGCACATGCAGAAGTCTTCCATTTTCATCGTAGTCTACAGGAATAAATCTGCTTCGACACCAACCTGATTTTTTATCTATAAATTCATGTGATATGTTGTTTTTTCCAAGAAGCCGTTTTTCCAGCGTACTGATATCTACAAACTCCAGTGATTCCTGACGTTGTGATTCTATACACATTTTCTCAACCATATCATTGATATGTCCGCAAAAATCATCCCTGATTTCATATTCTCCCATTTTTTTGAAATCTTTTCCCAAACATTCCACGATCTGATCTGTCATTTTTACAATATGATATTTCTTTGTCTGCACATCAACCAAATGCATGGATGTATAGATCTTCGAGAGGGATGTATAACTGCTGAGCCGTGCCTCTTTATTTGACTTTATAAATGAATTACGCAATTTCAGTAACGAGATAAGAAGCGTTCCTATCATATCCAGAAAAATAGTAAGCCCCCTGTAATCACCCTTTGGAGGATTATCCACACCGAAAAAACCACTTATCTCATCTTTGTAACGCAAAGGACATACCACCACATTTCTTACATTCTGTGCTTTTAACATATCATAGGACATGCGATGTTCTTCTTTGATATCTTCTATATCAGCGATAATGATACTTTCGCCCTTGGAAAACGTATCGTACCACCACTTTATTATGTCCATATCTACATTCTGCAATCTGTCTATTTCGGGAACCACTCCCTGCGCACACCATTCATACGTATTGTTTGTGACATGCCTTTCTTTACAATCTTCGAAAATATATATTCTGTCAGAACTGATATGTCTGCCGAAAAAACGAATAAATTCATTAATCTGCTCGTCAGGTGTATGGTAATTAAGTGCGGATCTAAGTGCTTCATTTATGACAAGTTCATACTTCATGATCGTCTTCATGTTGTTTTCCTCACAAATGTCTTTCTTATCTTATTTTGTTACATTCAAGCCAGATGGAAAGTCCTTCTTTTATTTTCTGCTCTTCCACAGGTTTCATAAAAAAATATTCTATCCGCAGCCTGAACGCATGGAGAGAAAAATCAAGGTCACTACACCAGATGATTCCACATTTCGGATACAGGGAACGAAGATGTTCTGCTGCATTCAGGCCGGCTACACCCGGTAATGCGAGAAACAGCACTGTTGGTACTGTTTTCAATGTCTCTGCAAAAAACTGTTCCTGACTCTGATAGATTTCAATCAGCGGAAAGACATTCTTCTCTGCACAGTACTTCCTGATATATTCCGCGCTGTTTTGTCCTTCCTGTTCCTGGTCGGTCAGTATGGCAATACAATACACGATCCCTCTCCTTTCCATTTAACGTACTTTCATTTGTTACCCTCATTATAAAAAATATCAAAATTATTTCAATAATTCTGTCACGAAACGACAGAAAATGACATGAATTACAACTCCGTGGTATTGTTTTATGATATACTGTTACCAGAGCGTTTTCGAAATAACTACACCACTTGCTTGTCTGCGAATTCGATTGCACAGATGAAAAAATATTACCGAAAACAGCGTGAACAGTAACGAGGAATTCTCAGCAGGCAGAATTTTATAAATATATATTATAAGGAAGATTTACTATGAGAATTGCAATTGTTGATGATATTTCAGAAGAACGGACACTGTTACGAAACAGACTGGAATCTCAGTTTTCCAGGCGCAATGTCCATACAGATATACTTGAATATGAAAATGGAGAAGCCTTCCTCACTGCGGCAAAGGAATGTCCTTTCACTGTAGTGTTTCTGGATATTTATATGAATGGTTCCAACGGGATCGATACAGCAAAAGAACTTCGCAGATCAGACACTGACTGTCTGCTGGTCTTCACAACAACTTCCACTGACCATGCATTAGAAGGATTTCAGGTCCGGGCTCTGCACTATCTTGTAAAGCCCTACAGTGAAAATGATATTTCCGCACTGGCAGATGAAATCCTTTCCCGCATCCCGGATTCCGGGAAATACATAGATGTAAAGGTCAACGGCAGCAATATTCAGATCCCTTTCCGGAAAATAATCTACGCAGAACATTTTTCCCATATGATCTACATCCACACTGCCGGTGAAAGGGAACTGGTCACCCGCCAGTCCTTTGATTCCTTCATAACCTCCCTGAAAATGGATCCACGCTTCTATCAGTGTAACCGGGGCGTCGTGATCAATCTGGAACATGCAGTTGATTTTGACGGAACAGGCTTTTGCCTTGATAACGGAAGCAATATCCCGGTAAGCAGAAAGCTTCTCAAAAACGCCAGACAGACATTTATGGAATTTCTGTTCCAAAGGAGGTTCTGAAATGGCTGACATGCTTCGCCCTGTACTTGAGCTTTCCGTGATCATTCCCGGCATACTGCTGACATATCTGCCTGTAAAAAGCTATTTGAGACAGACACCGCTTAAGCTGACAGCGTGGCTTCTTCCTCTTCTTCTGGGAATCTGTATTTTCGGAGGAGCGGTTTGCTGTGCCTTCCACTTTCCCACCAGATGGGTCCTGTTTCCTCTGCTGCCCGTTATTATGCTTATTTATCATAAAACGCTAAAAATCTCTGTCTGGAAATCCGTTAGTATTTTTCTGGCAGTCTTTGCAGTTTTTGCATGTATCAACAGCCTGTCCCGGGCAGTCAATGCACTTATAACTGCTGACCTGCATATTACAGAAAATGAACTGTGGTTTCATACCGGTGCCGGAATTTTCTATAATGTCATCTGCCTGCTGTTTGTTCTGGCAGCCTGGTATCCTGCCTGCCACCGTGTACAGACAATGATCGCAGACGAAAACTTTGCCCAGACCTGGTATGTATTCTGGATTCTTCCGGTAATCTTTATCGGAGTGAATCTTTTTATGATCCCTAAATACCGCAGTACTTTATATACCGGACGGGTCCTACAGTGTTATATTGTTTTAAGTCTTGTACTGCTCATAATCCTGCTCCTGTTTTATGCCATGTTTCTCATGCTGGCGGTCAGCCTGAACAGAAATGCCAGACTTCAGCATGAGAACCATCTTCTTTCCCTTCAGCAGGAAAGGTACAAGAATCTCTGCATGGCCATTGAAGAAGCAAGACAGGCCCGTCACGATATCCGCCATCATTTTGTCCAGCTGTCCGCTCTGGCAGAACAGGGTGACATGGAAAAGATCAAAAAATATCTCTTGGCTGCAACCGGCAAAATCTCTGACTATAACCTGCATTTCTGTGAAAATCAGGCTGTTGACAGTGTTTTCGGATATTATTCCGCCCTTGCCAAAAGAGAAAACATCCCTTTTCATGCACTGGTTTCCCTGCCTGCTGATCTTTCCATAGACGAGATTGATCTGTGTCTTGTGTTTTCCAATCTGCTGGAAAATGCCATCCAGGCAAGTGTAAAAACAGAACCCGCCCGCAGAAAGATCAATGTGGAGGTTTATCCCCACCATAATCATCTGCTTCTGATTCATGTGGAGAATACCTTCGATGGCAAAATACAGCAAAAAAACAATATTTTCCAATCCTCCAAACACTCCGGAAACGGCATAGGGATCGAATCTGTCCGCCACATTACCGACAAAAACGGCGGTGCCTGTGACTTTACTTATGAAGATGGTATTTTCTCTGCCAAAATAATGCTCCGGATATGATCAGTTATCCGGACAGTACCTGCAATTGCCCGTTCTTCACATAGGCAACAGCCTTGCGGCCATTTACAACTGCACGGGTTGCAAGAAGCACCCGCTTTCCTTGCGACGTATAAATTCCACATTTTGAAATCAATGTTAACACCCCCATTTGTGTGTGCCTCTTTACTTTTGGCAAATTACACCTCAGCATCTTTCCAAATCGATGTAATCGGTTCTCCAATTTGTTCCTCAACGATTTTCCGTATTTCTGGGTGCTTTTTCATGTAAAGAAGCACTCTCTTATCTCTCTCAATATATTCATCCCGGCTAAGATCATCGTCATCACCATACAAATCTCCGGCACTATCAATCGCTTCGAGTTCTATTGCCTTTTTAATAAAGTCAGCCAAGTCACTGCAACAAATAGCTGCTTACCAACGCACTAAATGTCTCAGCAGATGATCTTCTTGTAGACAGTTTGACGCACTCCGCGTCCACTGCCGATTCCGAGATCCACCGTCTGCTTTTAGACTGTAATGCAATTGAGCAGGAGATTCTCACCCGGATGGTAAAGGAGATGAAAGCAATTTTATACGGCTTAGGAGTTTGATTTTATAACTTGTTGATCATATAACAAAAAAGCCCGCATAAGCCACAACTGCACCTTGGAGCATACCGAAGTGCTGTCTGTGGTTTATGCGGGTATCTCGGATGTCGGCAGATCAGCCGGTTATACTCGTCGCAGATCCGTATCTCCGTCATGGTAGCCTTAAGAATTGCAAGCTTCCCCTTATAGGTATACAATACAGAATAGTAGTGGGCATCATACTCAAGGTGGTAATTATCTGGAACTTTAAGAAAGTATTTATAATCACAAAGTGTATAACTTTCGCCTGGAAGCTGGTTCATACGCGGTTTGTCGTACTTTTCAAATCCATTCATGCGGGATTTCCGAATGTCAGATTTTTTCTGGAAAGGACGCCGGTTGATGTCCGCTACGATCTTTTTGACCGCAGCATTCAGGGCTTCCAGAGAGGTATAAGTGTCTTTCTTTCAGTCCGGACTGCGTCCCCTTGATTGACTTGTTTACACTTTCCAGTGCTTTGGAGAGCTTTGTGGTATCGCCGCCGATCTCAACGGTGGTGCCCTGGATTCTGGATGCCATTTGCGTAACCACCTCCTTGCCGGCATGAAAAAAGCCCATCTGCACGGAGCAGACAGGCTAAAAATGGGTATAAAAATACCCTGCCAGCTTTCACCAGCAGGGTTGATTAGAATTTTTACTTGTAAAGGTCTTCCAGCGTTATCAGCCGAACTTCACCTCGCTCTTGTGCCTGAAGAAGTCCATCTGTGAATCCGCCTTTCGAGAAGATATAGTAGTGATAGTTGTTGCCCTTTCCAAAAACTGAGGCATAATCCCGAATCAAATCGAGTTCATCCACACCGATTTTCTCATTCCGGTATTTGCATGAACCGATGATATAGTCTTTGCCCTCAACAGGAGTTCCGACGATATCAATCTGTATCTGCTTTTTCTTCTTCGGGTCTGTCCCCCACCACTGGCCGATTTCACTCAGCTCAATAGGAAGGCTATCCGAATAATAGAGCAGGTAATCCTGACACATCTTCTCATAAATTAGACCCATGTAATCAGGAAGATACTGCTTTACAGCGTGTGGATAGGTCTTTGCAATTCTGCCAGAGTCAATGGCACTCATATTGATTGGCACAAACCGATACCAGAAACGGAAGAAGTTATCAGCCAGCAGATAGATGGTTTTCTTACCCGGTTTTTCTGTAATCGGTGTTTCTTTC
This sequence comes from Blautia sp. AM42-2, assembly GCF_003480245.1. NCBI lineage: Bacteria > Bacillati > Bacillota > Clostridia > Lachnospirales > Lachnospiraceae > Blautia > Blautia sp. AM42-2. Next base: position 4,584 of record NZ_QUIM01000005.1, on the reverse strand, counting down.
TTCGCAATGCCAAGGTCGATCAGCGTTTTCAGGTACTTCGATACGACCGAGTTTTCCTCGCCGACCTTCATCTTGATATCGTTCATTCGGGAAGCACCTTCTGCAATCGCTTTAATGATTGCATTATAAATGGCCGGCTCCCGGAGTTCCTGCTTCAGTAAGTTCCCCGGTTCCTCATACAGATAGCTGGAGCGGTCAAAGAAATTATCCAACAGAGCTTCATCCACACTATCTCGCACATCCAACTTATTGATATAGTGGGGAACTCCTCCCGTGATCCCATAAATCAGGGAATTGTCTTCTGCAGACAGATTTGGGTGGAACACAGCGGTTTCTTTATAGTCTAGCGGCTCAATCTTAAACTGGCCAGTACGTCTGCCATACAACGGACTTTCCTTTCCAAGCACCTGACTCTCCATGAAGCTCATAGAGGAGCCGCAAAGAATCAGGTACATCTTGGACTCTGTCCATTTGTGGTCGATGATGTGCTGCAGCATCGCTGAAATAGCTGGTTTTGCTTTTGCAAGATAAGGATACTCATCAATGACAAAGACAATCCTCTTTTCCTTTGAAAGTGCTGTCAACTCATCCAAAGCTGCATCATAGGACCTGAACTCCGGTGCAGACTCCATATCCGGCCGCTCAAAACTCATAATCGACTTTGAGAGAGCTTCCAGATTTTCCTTTCCTGTCGTGTTCAATGCAGAAAAGAAAATGGTAGGCTTATCTTTGCAGAACTCGTTGATCAGTGCCGTTTTACCAACACGCCGTCTGCCGTAGATGACAATGCACTCAAACTTATCACCTGCATACCGTTTATTCAGTTTCCGCAGCTCATCCTCACGGCAATAGAATTGACTCATCTGCTCACCTCCAATAATTATACTCGTGAGTTAGTAACTCGTAAGTTACTTCTTTACGAGTATAATAAATCAGATAGTCTGCAAAGTCAAGTAAAATAACGATAAGTACATATGTTGCCTTCCATCCTGACCACGATGTCGGCCCTCTGGTTCTTTTGGGATTTCGGCGCTCACTAGCTATCCCTGTTACCTTGCTGTCTACGCTTAGCCTGCAGCGTTGCCGCGGCAGACTCAACACTCGCTTCAAATGCTGTGGTTAGCAGCTTATTTGATGGGGCTTCCACCCACCGGACTATATACCCTTTGCTGGACGCACGGGCAGACCCCAATGTGGCAAACGTACTGCTCCACTGCTTTCAAATACGCCCGCTTCATTCATAGTGATGATACACATCATCATCTGTCGTATAGAAATCACGACCGTCTGTAGTATAGACAACATCACCGTTTTCCAGATAAAAAACATCAGAACCGCGGCCGGTGATACGAACGCTTTTGCCATCACTGTCACTCAGATATTCCGGCTCCGAGGAAGATGTACTGGAAAGTTCATCGAAGAGTGCACCAAAGCTAAGTGGATCTGTTTCTTTCTCCTCTTCATACGAGGGAATGGGTGTGAGCAAAGCGTCAAAAATCTCCACAATATCTTCGCGCAAAGAACCAGAGTCTTGAGGTTCTTCGAATTTATCAATCCCAAGCCAAAGACGAACTACAATCCAGATCAGGCAAAAAACACCGACACCGATGATAAAAATTCCACCGCGTGTGCTGAGCATAAAAGCATTGGCTGCGCTGTCGCCGGCGGAACTCGTATTCAGAATCGTAGCAAGCCATTCTGGCTGAAATCCGAAATGAAAATAAGCCACCGTCAGACCGCCCCAGATGAAAAAGAAAAATGGTATGAATATGTACATTATAATCGCCTCCTGTCTCATATTTTTTTCATATTTTTAATGAAGCGCAAAACGATCAAACTTTCCATCTGACACTGCTAAATCAATGTCACTCGTACGCTTAAAATCACCTCTTGCCTTGATCCGAAGAGAAGAATTTTTTTACATCATATTTTTTTGCAAAATCAGTAATTTCCTTTATCACCTGTCGGCGTATCCCTGTATTTTCTATTCCACCGGATTCATCGTACAATGCCAACTCATTTCCTGTTTTAATCCCATTATAGCATCATAGTATATAGTTGTCATGTAGTTAAAAACTACATCCTTTCTTCCCCTTTTTTAGTAATCTTTAATGGGGTCTGACCCCAATGTGTATTCCTCCGCCGCTTTCAACTGATTTCGCCGCTCTGACATACCTGAAAATTAAAGCAAAATTGTTACTGTTCCTTTATATGAACTCCGCACTAATTTTTGTACTTCGTTTAATTGCATTACTTTCATCCGCTCTAATTCGCATTCGTCAATAGTATCAGGGGTAAAAATCCTGATTTTTACATTTCCAGTGTCCGTATTGTTCTTAATTGTGATATCATATAATTTTATTTTTTTACAAACGATTTTTCTTTCATAATTTCTCCGAAAATAATTTTATACAAGGATGATTTATTTGCTGACTTGTGATATACTTAAAGTAATGTGTGGACTGGGGAATTTAGTATAATGTACGTTTGTATTCTAATAAAGTATGAAATATAAAGAGAAGATCTGTATGCGTTAATAACGCACGCAGGGTTTGATATAGGGGATAGGGATTACCCCATATCTAATAGAGAAACTACCGGTAAAGGCATGGAAATGTCTTACATTGCCACTAATAATCCACGCATATTTGTGCTGAAGTTTAAGATATAGTGTTTTTAGGTGAAGCTGATCACGCATGCCAAATTAGCATAAAAAAGTAAGAATTCTAATTATTTTTATGGATTTTAACACAAATGATCTGTCTTGGTAAAATACAGACTATTAATTAAACCAAAAGAAAGGGTGAAGATATGGCAGAGCTTCAATATAAATTGATGACATCTGCGGTTAATAACTTTGATTGTGGGAATTCTGCGATTAATGAGTATGTTGAAAATTCCTATTTTGCCACACTGCTGCAACAGTGTTATGCATATGAAATTGAATATAAGTCACTCGTAGTGGGATACTATATGATAACCTTTCGGGATGTCGCTTTTTATGATTGTATTTCAGAAATATCTGATTATCAAATTGATGATTTTGGAGAATTTCTTCCCAGTTTGTATATAAATTATCTGGCAATAGGAACAAAATATCAAAAGAATAAAATTGGGACAAAAACATTAGAAAAAATTATTAATGAAGCACGGCAATGGACTGATTTTTTACCAATTCGTTTTATTACCCTGAATGCAGTACCTGAAAAAGTGGACTGGTACAAAAAAATTGGATTTAAAGAGATGGGCAAGAATATTGATGCGGTAAATACATACATGTATATTGACCTTATTAAGGACAGTCAGTATGTGAAAAATTATTTTGAACAACAGACCGCTGACTTATTAGGGTATTGAAAGGAGAATATTATGCGCAATACTGTTATGACAGGTCCCATTATTTTATCTAAGGAAGATTCTTCACGACTTCGACAGAATATTCTTCATCCGACCGTTGAGTATCTTCAAGAACAAGAGCGTTATTTTGAAGAAATAGCTTCCAGTATGATTATCCACAAAGAAGGTTCTAATACAAGAGTAGAATTTAAAGATCTGGATCTTTCTAATCTTGATTTAATGATTGAAAAAGAAAAGAATGCGGCACCAGTACAGTAAGGCGCTGGTGCTGTCTACCTTCTCCACACCCTCACGGGTACTGATGTAGTTCATGTAATTGGCAAGATGTGAAGGTGGGGCATTCTTTAAGTAGTTGCATCGTAATATTATTTTAGGCATTTATCCTCCTTGCTAAATTCTTTATTGATAGAATTGGGAAACTACTGTGTCAACTAAGTCATCATACGTAACTATTTCCACATCCGTATAATCTGATTTAATTTCTATCCATTCATCGCATTCAAAATCATTTCTTCGTCCTACAACCAAATATCTTTTGGGTTTATATACTTTTGCATATTCCGCAAGAACTGCGCATCCGTTCCAGAGGAACGGAGCGCCATTCCGCTTCAAACTGAGCAAAGCTCAGCAGGTTGATTAATTACTATTGGTTATTCTGCGATCCCTGCCAGGAAATTCAAGGCGATATGCCTTAGATGTCATTCGACTTAAGCAGGCATCTGCGTAGGTGGAATCCCCAAAAAGCTGATACCATCCGGATACTGGAATCTGTGAGATAATAATAGTTGCCTTGCGGCAGTCTCTGGACTCGATGATTTCAAATAAATCGCGGCATTT
>NZ_QUIM01000005.1:0-380 GCF_003480245.1 Blautia sp. AM42-2 | reverse complement strand
ATCCGTTCCAGAGGAACGGAGCGCCATTCCGCTTCAAACTGAGCAAAGCTCAGCAGGTTGATTAATTACTATTGGTTATTCTGCGATCCCTGCCAGGAAATTCAAGGCGATATGCCTTAGATGTCATTCGACTTAAGCAGGCATCTGCGTAGGTGGAATCCCCAAAAAGCTGATACCATCCGGATACTGGAATCTGTGAGATAATAATAGTTGCCTTGCGGCAGTCTCTGGACTCGATGATTTCAAATAAATCGCGGCATTTCTCGATGTCCAGATCCATTAAGCCGAAATCATCTATCACCATGAGATCATAAGCTGCCATTTCATTCGAATACTCAAAGTAAGTACCTTCCTGCCTGGCATGATCTGATTCCTTTAAG
>NZ_QUIM01000045.1:221-554 GCF_003480245.1 Blautia sp. AM42-2 | reverse complement strand
TCTCTAACGTTTTAACGTTTTCAATATAGATTGTATATGCGGTTTTCAAGGTACATCTTTTGGACTTGAATAACTCAAATCCAGTGGGCTTAAGTGGACTCGAACCACCGACCTCACGCTTATCAGGCGTGCGCTCTAACCGGCTGAGCTATAAGCCCTCAGTCGTTTCCGACGCCCGGAAGTTTTCTTTCCGGATGGAGACGAAGAGATTCGAACTCTCGACCCCCTGCTTGCAAGGCAGGTGCTCTCCCAACTGAGCTACGTCCCCGTTTGAAGCTGGCAGCCACCTGCTCTCCCACACCGTCTCCAGTGCAGTACCATCGGCCGCTTAGG
>NZ_QUIM01000045.1:0-211 GCF_003480245.1 Blautia sp. AM42-2 | reverse complement strand
TCCAGTGCAGTACCATCGGCCGCTTAGGTCTTAACCATCGTGTTCGGGATGGGAACGGGTGTGTCCCCTAAGCGCATCGCCACCAGCAATAGTTATTCAGTTTTTGAAACTGTAAAGTCTACAGCTTTTGCTGTTCCTTAATAACTAAACAATGAAACCCATTCTTTACTTGTTCTTCCTTAGAAAGGAGGTGATCCAGCCGCACCTTCCG
>NZ_QUIM01000044.1:394-621 GCF_003480245.1 Blautia sp. AM42-2 | reverse complement strand
GACGGGACAGACAACGGCTTGACCGTAGACCGGGCGCAGGAGCTGGGCGAGCAGTTCTGCAAGGAGCATTTCCCCGGACACCAAGCCCTAATCTGCACCCACCCGGACGGGCATAACCACAGCGGGAATATCCATGTGCATATCGTCATCAACTCCCTGCGGATTTACGAAGTCCCGCTTCTGCCCTACATGGACAGACCAGCCGACACACGGGAGGGCTGCAAGCA
>NZ_QUIM01000044.1:0-384 GCF_003480245.1 Blautia sp. AM42-2 | reverse complement strand
CCTAATCTGCACCCACCCGGACGGGCATAACCACAGCGGGAATATCCATGTGCATATCGTCATCAACTCCCTGCGGATTTACGAAGTCCCGCTTCTGCCCTACATGGACAGACCAGCCGACACACGGGAGGGCTGCAAGCACCGCTGCACCAACGCCGCTATGGAATATTTCAAGAGCGAAGTCATGGAAATGTGCCACCGGGAGGGGCTTTACCAAATCGACCTCTTGAACGGCAGCAAGGAACGGATAACCGAACGGGAATACTGGGCGGCAAAGAAAGGGCAGCTTGCCCTTGACAAAGAGAACGCCGCCAGAGAAGCCGCCGGACAGCCGACCAAGCCCACCAAGTTTGAAACGGACAAGGCGAAGCTGCGCCGGACGAT
>NZ_QUIM01000043.1:0-625 GCF_003480245.1 Blautia sp. AM42-2 | reverse complement strand
TGAAACCCATTCTTTACTTGTTCTTCCTTAGAAAGGAGGTGATCCAGCCGCACCTTCCGATACGGCTACCTTGTTACGACTTCACCCCAGTTATCAGTCCCGCCTTCGGCAGCTCCCTCCTGAAAGGTTGGGTCACTGACTTCGGGCGTTACCAACTCCCATGGTGTGACGGGCGGTGTGTACAAGACCCGGGAACGTATTCACCGCGACATTCTGATTCGCGATTACTAGCGATTCCAGCTTCGTGCAGTCGAGTTGCAGACTGCAGTCCGAACTGAGACGTTATTTTTGGGATTTGCTCCACCTCGCGGCTTTGCCTCCCTTTGTTTACGCCATTGTAGCACGTGTGTAGCCCAGATCATAAGGGGCATGATGATTTGACGTCATCCCCACCTTCCTCCAGGTTATCCCTGGCAGTCTCCACAGAGTGCCCAGCTTTACCTGCTGGCTACTGAGGATAAGGGTTGCGCTCGTTGCGGGACTTAACCCAACATCTCACGACACGAGCTGACGACAACCATGCACCACCTGTCTCCAATGCTCCGAAGAGAAGGTTCCATTACGAACCGGTCATCGGGATGTCAAGACCTGGTAAGGTTCTTCGCGTTGCTTCGAATTAAACCAC
>NZ_QUIM01000042.1:0-652 GCF_003480245.1 Blautia sp. AM42-2 | reverse complement strand
GAGAGTATGAAACTTTTTCTGTAAAATAATGTTTATAAGGTTCTTCTATGATACAATAAATATCATTAGGAGGGCCTTTTATTATGGCAAGACAAAAGAAACCTGTACATCGTGTACAAATGACAGAAGGAAAACGAAACATCATCCATCAGCTCCTGGAAGAGTACGATATCCAGTCTGCAGAAGACATTCAGGATGCGCTCAAGGATCTTTTAGGCGGCACCATTAAGGAAATGATGGAAGCTGAAATGGATGATCATCTTGGTTACGAAAAATCCGAACGCTCAGATAATGATGATTATCGCAATGGTTATAAGCGGAAACAGGTCAACAGCCGGTATGGCTCGATGGAAATCGAAGTGCCACAGGATCGCAAATCAACGTTTGAACCACAGGTTGTGAAAAAACGCCAGAAAGATATTTCCGATATTGATCAGAAGATCATTTCCATGTATGCCAAAGGAATGACTACCCGGCAGATTTCCGAAACCATCGAAGATATTTATGGCTTTGAGACCTCGGAGAGTTTTATTTCCGATGTAACCGATAAGATCCTGCCACAGATCGAAGACTGGCAGAACCGGCCGTTGGACGAAGTCTATCCCATTCTCTACATTGACGCAATTCACTATTCCGTAAGAGATAATGGTGT
>NZ_QUIM01000041.1:0-805 GCF_003480245.1 Blautia sp. AM42-2 | reverse complement strand
AGAGATAATCGAAAGATTATTGAATCAATTGCTTTTAAAGCAGAGAACACAAAAGCCTGTCATCAACGCTATGATGGCAGCGGACCAAGAATACAGGTCAAGCATTAAGAGCGCAGGGTGGATGCCTTGGCACTGAGAGCCGATGAAGGACGTGATAAGCTGCGAAAAGCTTCGGGGAGGAGCAAATATCCATTGATCCGGAGATATCCGAATGGGGAAACCCACTTGAGCAGACCTCAAGTATCCATACGCCAATCCATAACGTATGGAAGGGAACCGGGGGAACTGAAACATCTAAGTACCCCGAGGAGAAGAAAGAAACCTCGATTTCCAAAGTAGCGGCGAGCGAAATGGAAAGAGCCCAAACCGTGGTGCGTGCACCGCGGGGTTGTGGACTGCATAAGGTACTCGAATCAATAGCCGAACAGTTTTGGGAAATCTGATCAGAGAGGGTGAAAATCCCGTAGGCGAAATTGAAGAGAGGCTGGCAGGATCCAGAGTACCACGAGACACGGGAAACCTTGTGGGAAGCAGGAGGGACCACCCTCCAAGGCTAAATACTCCTCAGTGACCGATAGCGCATAGTACTGTGAAGGAAAGGTGAAAAGGACCCCGGGAGGGGAGTGAAAGAGAACCTGAAACCCTGTGTTTACAAGCTGTGGAAGTGCCTTATGTGCACAACCGCGTACTTTTTGTAGAACGGTCCGGCGAGTTACGTTTACTGGCAAGGTTAAGTACTATAGGTACGGAGCCGAAGGGAAACCAAGTCTTAAGAGGGCGTGAAGTCAGTAAGAGTAGACCCGAA
>NZ_QUIM01000040.1:0-876 GCF_003480245.1 Blautia sp. AM42-2 | reverse complement strand
TTCTTCCCGGAAAGTTTTCCTTTCATTTCCAGATATTCGAAAACAATCACATCTGCCTTATTTTCTGATGCATAAAAAACGATTTCCTTTGCAATTTTTCTGCCAAGCTCTATATTCAGACGTTTTGCATATGCCCATCTTCCCTGCACCTGACGCGATCCATGTTCCCGCTGAAATCTTCGAATCCGTCCCAGCACACGGTACGTCCGGTCTTTGTCACTGGGAAAGTTAATAAACTTTCTTCCCAGGATAGTTCCGTCTGGACGCATGATGGTACAGACTGCATCCGTATTGATGCCGAGATCCACACTGCAGATCGTTTGTTCTTTGACAGGTGTCCGGTTTAAAGATACCTCTTCCGCATACGTAAAACGCAGGAAATATTTGTCGTGCTTTTTCTCCAACGTTGGCGCCGAAGCTTTTTTGCCCGACCAGTGTTTTCTTAAATATTCCATATCCGTATGTTTCAGCCGCACAGCAAACCATTTCCAGTCATGGCCATCGTACAGTTTTAAAAAGGCCGCATCTTCCTCTTCTGTGTTTTCACGGTACATGACATCGTGGTAAAAAACAGGCATGGCATACTGTTCACTTTTCAGATACGGCTTTCCCGTTTTCTCCCCCTCTGCTTTCCACTGTTCCAGACGCGTCCGATAAGAAGATACACTCCCAAGCGCATGCTGGACTGCCGCCCGTCTGAAATAGGATGGCATCCTGGGAAAGCAGAAATCAAAATCAAACCGGGCCGGATTCCGTTTCGTTGTATGCACCAGATGTTCCGCTGCATTGAAACGTTTCTTACTTTCCTCAATTTGGGCCAGTTCTTCCCACACAGATTCATACACTTCGACCAGATAGCGGACAGCAGAACGGTAA